>LFTI01000075.1 GCA_001513285.1 Rikenellaceae bacterium DTU049 | reverse complement strand
AATTATTTTTATTTCTTCTTCGGTCAGGTCATAACGTTTATAAATCAGATTGTCTATTTTTTTTAATGTATCTTCCTGAAAAATATTAAAGCATATGTTAATGGGTATTTGACTTTAATTTTATGTAGGCAATAAATTTATATAATTAAAAAACTAGATTTCCTCAATAACCATCAGGCTATTGAACAATCGAAAAATTATTAATTCTGGGGAAGATACGATAACAAATGCAAATAATAAAAAAAATTGTTCATTTCAATTTTTTGTTGTATACTTGTTTTTTAATATTAAAAATATAATAATATGAGACCAAAAGAATTTATAACAATTATTGTAATGCTCCTTATGAGTTTTGCTTTCCCGGTAAAACAAATAAATTCCCAAGAAATCGGCTGGCACCAATTAAATTTTGTGCCAACTTACCCATTGTATGGCGTTTACTGTATTAATTACGATACAGTGGTTGCTGTTGGTGCTAATGGTTATATCATACGAACAAACGATAGCGGTGAGCACTGGGATTCTATTCCATCAAACACAACTAATTCCTTGTATAGAGTGCATTTTGTAAACCAAACTACGGGCTACGCTGTAGGTGAAAAAGGCACTATACTTAAAACCACAGATATGGGACTAACTTGGGAAAACATTGGCATTTCTACTAATTTGACTTTATTTAGCTTAAGTTTTATTAATAAAGATACTGGCTGGGTTGCAGGCGGTGAAGGTGATATAGTTTATACCTATGGTAATAAGGGTATTTTATTAAAAACAACAAATGGTGGAACAAACTGGATTATTGACTCAACTTATGATAAAACAGTAGCCTCTGTTTTTTTTATTGATAATGATACTGGTTATATTGCATTGAATATTGATACTACTATTGGCTGTATAGGAACTTTAAGAAAAACTACAAACGGGGGAAATTCATTTTTTACGATTAAACAAGATTCATTGTTTCAAATTGGTTTTTATACAGATATTTATTTTATTAATGATAAAATAGGTTTTTTTGTTAGTAGTACTCCACCGGGTTATGATAAAGACGGAATTTATAAAACAACAGATTTTGGAAATACATGGAATAAAATTGTAACTCAATGGTCAATTAAAACAATGTATGTATTGGATAGTTGTATTTTGTATTTAATGTATTCTGATATGGGTGGCGACGGCTCATTTGGAATAGATTCATGTTTACATACTAATTTAACTTGTCCCTTTTTCATTGGAATGGATCTTTTAAACAAAGATTCTGGATTTTGTGTTATTGATAAAATATATAAAAGAGGGATACTATCAAACATAAATGAGGTGGAAAAACAAAAAATTGAAATTTACCCCAATCCATTTAAAGATAAAATAATAATAACTCTATCATCAGATATTGATATATTAGAAATAAATCTTATGGTTTATAATTCAATAGATCAGAAAATTATATATAATCCTAACTTAAAAAATAATCAAATAATAATTGATTTAGCCAACGAGCCAAATGGCTTATATTATCTGATAATAAGGGATAATAATAAAATTATAAGAACGGAAAAATTAATAAAACTTTAATCTAATAAATTATGAAAATAATTATAAAAAATTTTTTGGTTATTTAAATTTTTTTTATATATTTGTATTTTAACTTTAAAAATAAAAAAATATGAGACCAAAAATACTTTTAACACTGCTCTTTGCTGTCCTTGTGCAGTTTTGTTTTGGGCAAGAATATCATAAAATTGTTGATACTAACAAAGTTTGGAGTATAATTGATGAATATACTGCAGGAGGGGGACAACCTTATTCACAGTTTATTAAATTTACTACGGATACTTTAATAGGTTCTTATAATTATAAAAAGGTTTTAAGATCTAGTGATTCAACACAGACAGTGTGGTCACATATTGGTTTTATTAGGGAAGATTCTACAGCAAAAGTATATTATATGAATAATTCATATTTAGAAGGATTAATTTATGACTTTAATGTTAATATTAATGATACTATCAATATATATAATCCTTTAGTTTGTTTCGATTCTTCGAATATGGTTTGTATTGTAGAACAAATAGATTCAATTTTTATATATAATAACTATAGAAAACAAATACATATATTAAGTGCTTTTGGAAGCGAAGTATGGATAGAGGGAATAGGTAGTAATAGAGGTATTCTGTATACAAATCAATGTATTGTAGGAAATCTATTTAAATTATTATGTTTTTATGAAAATGACACATTAAAATATATAAATCCCGATTATGATAGTTGTTTTTATCCTTTTGTAAATATTAATGAAAACGAAAATGAAAAACCAGTTTTATTAATAGATTTGGAAAATAATTCTTATATTATACAAGCCAAATCAAGTATTGAGGAAGTAACAATATATAATGTTTTGGGTAAAAAGATGGGGCAATACAATCCTTTTTCCAATCAATGTAAAATAAATATGTCATCATTTTCCTCAGGTATTTATTTCATAACATGTAAAACATCAAATAAATTATTTAATATAAAAATAGTAAAACCATGAAAAACAATTACTTTAAAAAACAATTATTTGCACTTATAATATTTATTTTAACAACATTTAATATACGTGCACAAACTATTATTCCTGTAAATCAATCATTTTCAAATGATACGTTATTATTAAGCAACTATATTACTCCGATTTACGGATTAAGTGTGGATGCAGACATTATACTCTATAATGATACAAGTAATATCAGAATAATTTTAATTGATATTTATAAAAATGAATATTTAGTATGTGATATTAATGTACTTAATGCTGACTCTAACAAGACAATGGAACTTAATAATTATTGTTATGAGAGTTGTTATTTGCCTTTTACTGAGATTAAAAATATCAAATTAAAAATAACAGATGGACTGATTAATATTTTAAATTTTACTATTAAAACTTCATTTGATTCATCACTTGCAAAAAAACAATCTGATATGTTTAGACAAAGAAATATTGAAAATGTAATAAAAATAAATGAATATATAAAAAGAAATAAATACTCATGGATTGCAGACACAACAAACTTTAGTAAGCTTACTTATATTGAAAAAAAGAAATATTTTGGGAAAGAAGAACTACCAAATCTATATGGTTTTGATTATTATGCAGGTGGCTACTTTTCTTTTCCTCAAGCATATAATTCAAATGAAATTAACAAAAGCGATAATATTATTTCTGATTTTGACTGGAGAAATCGGCACGGTGCAAATAATCCTTCTTCACTTTATTACGATGGGGATAATATTGATTTTAGTGGATGGAATACAACAAGAGCTGAATATCAAATAGCTCCAAACTGCTGGGCATTTGCACCTGTGTATTCAATGGAAGCCCTAATAAACCTATACTATAATCAACATTTAAATATTAATTTGTCAGAGCAAGATGTAATATCTTGTAGTAATGGTCAAGTAAATGATACATGTTATGGTGGATTTCCTTATATGGCTGTTAAATATATTGTAGATACTGGCGTAACAAATGAATCATGTTTTCCATACAGCGGATTATGTTGGCCATATATGCCAGATTGTAGTAACAAATGTACAAATCCTGAATATTTATTCAAAGCATCTGGATATTTTTCATCTTACCCAGCTACTGAAGATGAAATTAAAGAAAAAATTATTACTAATGGTCCTATTGTTGGCAGTGTCAGTAAGTGGGGGCATGCAATGTCTCTTGTGGGTTATGGAAAAGTTCGAGAGGATGATATTATTATGAGCGGGAATGTTCCATTTTCAGATGTTCAAGAAGTTTTAGTTGTTCCAGGTTCACCTGATATTGGTAAAACATATTGGATTTTTAAAAATAGCTGGGGTTCATGGGGAAGCGATCATACACCATATATGAAACTCATAATGAATTTATCTAATCTTAAATTATATTGGAATACGGTTCCCTTGATTTGTAATGGATCACATGCATTAACCGAAGAAGATAGAAAATGTCTTGATCTAGATGGAGATGGTTATTATTGGTGGGGAATAGGCGATAAACCTAACACTTGCCCTATTTATTCACCTAATGAGCGTGATTGTGATGATTCTAATCCTTTTCTTGGACCTTATGATCCTGTAACATTTGAATGTCAGATATTATGTAATAATTTTACTTACAATCCTAATCCCATTATTATATCAAATAGTGAGACATGGAATGATAAAATAATAAATCAATCAATTAATATAACATATGGTGCAACTTTAACTATTAGAGGGAAAGTAATAATGCAAGAAAATTGCAAACTAATAATTGAACCCGGCGCTACGCTAATAATTGATGGAGGCACCTTAACTAATGCCTGTGGAGATATGTGGCAGGGCATAGAAGTCTGGGGCAACAAAGACTTATCTCAATATCCGCAAAGCAATCAGGGAGTAGTGGAATTAAAAAATGGTGCTACCATAGAAAACGCCCGCTGTGCCATTACTACCTGCCAAAAAGATACTGATGGAAATATACTATGGAATTATACAGGCGGTATTATACATGCAAAAGATGCTAATTTTATTAACAACAGAAAAGCAATAGAATTTCTTTCTTATCATAATATTTTTAATGATCGTGAAATTGATAATTTCAGCAGTTTTTATAACTGCACTTTTGAAACAAATGCACAACTATCAGACCCAGGCACATTACCTGAAACATTTGTAAGTTTATATGATGTGAAAGGCGTCAAATTTTTGGGCTGCACTTTCCAAAATACAGCGCCAACAAGTGTTTATTCTACCATACATAGAGGCAATGGTATTACCAGCGTTGATGCAAGTTATGAGGTTAAACCATTATGTTTAAATCCTTATATATATCCTTGCACTAAATATCAGCCAAATACTTTTCAAAATCTGTATTATGGTATTTATGCCAGTAATACAAACCCTGCAATAACATTAACAATTAACGGGAATAATTTTGATAATAATCATAGAAGTATATTTTTAAAAAGTATAAATAATGCTACAATTACTAAAAATAATTTTGATATAGGAGCTACTATTGGGAATATAAATGATCAAACTAATGAACGTGAAGCATGTGATGTGTTTAACCGTTCTTATTCTTATGGAGTGTACTTAAAAGAATGTTCAGGTTACAAAGTAGAAGAAAATAATTTTTCTACAACTCATGATGGACATGCAGGAATTATTGTTAATAATTCGGGAACAAAGGCTAATGAAATTTATAATAATACTTTTGATAAATTAGCAATAGGTACTCAGGCACAAGGCGTAAATGCTGCGAGGGTATGGATAGTATCAAAAAGTAGTAATCTCGAGGATATTGGAATTAAAGTTGGGCAGGGTTTGCAATTTTTATGTAATCAGTATTTTAATATTTCTTCTGCTGATATTGCTGTTACTTCTGGTCGTATTGCTCAAAATCAGGGATATTGTTATGATAATAATCCTGCCCTTCCAGCAGGTAATAAATTTAGCCATACCTGTAACATAAGTACAAGTGATATCCATGTAAATTCAGATGCATCAAAATTGAATTACAATCATCATAGCGAAACTGATTATATTCCGCTATGTTATAGTTCTGATAAAGTTACCTTACATGATTGTGATATTGAATATGATTCTCAAATTTCTTGTCCTTCGCATTTGAATTCTGGTCTAGCACCAGTAGTGCTAAAACAAATCATTAATACTAACAATTTAGAAATAGAAGAATTAATAAGTTTAGTAGATAATGGAGAAACAGAAACATTACTTGCTCAAATACATCAGAACGAAGAACCTGAAAGAATAAAAAATGCTTTGGAGAGTGCCTCGCCATATCTATCAGACAGAGTCCTGCTTGCAGCAATAAAAGAAAAACCAAAACCTTTGCCTCCCGACATATTAAAAGAAATAATTATTTCTAATTCTCCTGTAACAGATACAGTAATGAGTGCTTTAAATACACTTAAATTACCTGAAGATATTCAGCAGCAAATACAGGAAGTGCAAACAGGCACATCAGCAAGAGCAGAACTGGAACAGCAAATATCTTATATTGAATCACAAAAAGGTATAGCAGAAAATGATCTGATGCGTCAGTATCTGAACGATACAACTATTAATGGCATAGACAGCATAATTGCTTATCTTGAGACGCAAAGGGATTTAATAAATAAAAAACAACTTGTTCAGGCATATCTTGTTGCAAATCAATGCGAAAAAGCAAAAATATTGCTTGAGCAATTGCCACAAGAAAATGATGAAGATAAAAATTTTTATAATTTTTATAATTTATTGTCAGATTTATGTGTTTCAGAAAAAACATATTTCGAATTAACATCTGCACAAGAACAGACAGTGCGAGAAATAGCAAAGAGTGAAACCAGTGTAAGTGTAAATGCTCAGGCAATATTAAGTATGGTTTATAATGAAAAATTCCCCGAAATAATAGAAGAATTAAAATTTATAGTTGACTTACGTAATGCACCGCAACAAGGAGAAACCTTAGGCGACAATATTACTAAACAAATTCAGTTTGTTAAAATATATCCCAATCCTGCAGAAAATAC
>LFTI01000049.1 GCA_001513285.1 Rikenellaceae bacterium DTU049 | reverse complement strand
CTTACTCATAGCCAGATGTTCATTAATATTATTGACTAAAGTCTTCATAAATATTGATTTTTTGTCAAATATACATAAAAATTTTTATATGATATTAATATCATTAATTATTTTAAACAATTATATTAAGTTCATAATTACACGAACTTTTTTCATTTAATTGTAAAAAGTTCGTGAATTTTAACTCTTTAACTCTATCATTTGATAATCCTCTCTCTTCAACCCTTTGTTTATAAATACATCTTTTATATTATCATCCATAGTTAGATATATAATTTGCCAGCCATCATCTGCAAGTGTAAAAAGTTGGTCTATAAGCCTAGGGCGACGGTCGTAATCGCTATGCTGAAAGGCATCATCAAGGATAAAAAATGCTTTATTCCCAAGTATTTTTTCTGCTAAAGTAACACGTAGAGCGAAAAGTACTTGTTCTTTGGTGCCAGTGCTGAGATCACGAAGATCATAATCAGCCATTTGACTTGTAATAGTCAGTTTACCATCATTATTAATAGATAAGCTATTATATTTCCCTGTTATTTTATATAGAATGTCACAAAATTCCTTTGAATTTATATTTTTTTGTATTTGCTTCTCTTCTTCTTGCAATAGTTCATTAATGGTTTGGTGAACAATAATGCCCGCTATAATGTAAGCTTCTTTTTGTCGCAATTGATCTATTATTTCTTTTTTCTTCGTATTTAGTCTTTCTATTAGTATATTCCAATCTTCACCAATAGACGCACCTGTAGCAATTGTGATTTCATTTTTTAAAACTAAATTTTCTTGTTCTAATTCTTTATATTTTTCATTTATAATTTTTAATTTTTTTTCTAGGTTTGATAGTTCTTCAGCATTATATTCTATTTTAGGATCTTCACTTAAATATTCAACTTTTGCTATACCTAGACCTTCTAATTCAGTATGAACTGCAACCAGTTTATTTTGTGTGGTAATTTTGTGTTTAGTTAATTCATTGAGTTTGTTATTCCATTCACTTTCAGTTATTTGCTCATTTAGCAAATTTATAAAGATATTATTAATGTTTTTTGCTACAATTTCTAAATTTTCTTGTTCTTTATTTAATTCATTTTTTTTATTTTTTTGTTGTTCTTCTAGATTTTTGAGTTGGCTTAATTTTTCTTTTGAATCATTAAATCTGACAGGATCATATACCTCATCTACACTTTCGTAATAGAAGTCAGCCACATCAACATTTAATCCATAAAATAGTTTTTCTAAATCTAAGATTTGTTTTTTCAATTCATTTCTTTTTTGAATATATTTTGTTAATTCATTTATCCAGTCATCTTCATTAATATTTAGGGAGAAAATTTGAAACAACATCTTTTCTATTTCAGATTTCAAATTAGATATTTCGGTAAATAAGTTTTGAAGTTCATCTTTTACTCTTGCTATCAATTTTGATACGTCTAGGTCGTTAATGACTGTATCTAATGAAGCCTCATTGAGATCTTGATTAAATTTATCTTTAAAAGATTTTTGCAAATTTTCCAGTTCATCATTAAAAGCTTTTTGTTTAAGAGATTTATGTATATTCAAAGAAAAATAAATACTAAAGCCAAAGCCAACGAGCATTAGCAAAATGCCAATTAAATTGCTAATGTCAAAAAGAGAAATGATGAGACCAGCGACAAATATCAAGGCAGCTATTATCAAATATGTTTTGCTAAATTTTTTGTTGTAAATTTTTTGCTTTAAATCCAAGTATTTAATTTTTACATTTGTTACCCAATTGTAATCTTTATATTTTTCTTCTAATTTCTCAAGTTCTATGGACTTTCTTTGATATTCTTCTTTTTTATTTTTATAAGTTGAGATATTATTTTGGAGTTTATTGATATTGTCATCTGTGATTTTATTTAATTCTTGTTCGATTTCGTTTTTTTGTTTATCTAGTAGATATGCTTTATATCTTTTAGCTTTTGATTGATTTTCATAAATATTTTTCACATACTGCAAATCATTTATTTGGCTTGTAAGTGATGATAGTTCTTTATTTATTTTGTCTATGTTTCCTTTAATTTTATTGTATTCATCTAAATTTTTCTTTATATCATTTATTATTTCATCAGGATATTTTTTTAATTCATTTTCTAGTTCTTTCTTTTCATTTGCTAGGGTATAAGCTCTATATTTTTTAGCATTTAATTGATTATTTATTTTATCTTTTAAATCATTGATTTCATTATTTAATTTTAAGGCTTCATCTATTTTATTATTGTTTAATTTTTCTAATAATTTATTTATCTTTAATAATTGTGTGTCTTTGAGCTCTTTGTATGTTTTACCATCGCCAGTACTATTAATATTGATAATATTACTAGAAAAATTAGCATTTTGTATAGTAGTTGGTATTTTACTATCTATTTTGTCTAAAATATTTTTAGAAGAAAGTAATTTTTTTAGAGTATCTATATTTATGCCATCAGGTCCTTCATCAATGTATGTTTCTCCGCTTTTGACAACAAGGAGTTTGGGTAATGAAGCCTGAAAAGTTTCTAAGGTTTTCTCGAAATATTTATCCAATTTATCTTTACTATTTGGCGAATAGCTTTTAGAAGCCTGATCTATACCTGAAATCTTGATTTTGCCGTTTCCTAATTCTCTATTATAACCCCATAAAAATTTTTTATTGAATAATGATCGCAAAATAAACTCTACTAATATTGATTTGCCTCCTTCATTTTTGCTAAATATTAAGTTTATATTATTTAGATTATAGGTACCATTAGATATCGGACCTAAATTATTTATATTAATTTTTTCAATTTTAATACCCATATTTTTTTAAATTATTTTAATCATTAAAAATCAAATTCAATGCTTGCTCTATAATATCGTTTTTTTCAGAATAGTTAAAATTTTCTGTTAAAATTTCAATTTTATCTAAAGTTCTTTTCATGATAAATTCTCTATTTGGATCTTTAACTATATTTAGGTTATTATCTAATGGAGCATTGTTATCATAAAGCTTGATTTTTTTATCATCAAGGTAATGAGTTATACGTTGAACGAGAGCATTTTTATCATTAGTAAATCCTTTTAAAATTAATCTTAAAATCACTTTTTCTGTTTCATTAGTTGTTAAATTCCAATTATTTATTTTTTCATTTAATTTATTTATAGCATTATCTATTTCGGTATTAGTAGGTATGATGAGTAATTCTTCAATCATAAATATTTTATCCAAATCTAGATAAATATATTCAGGTTTATTATAATTTGTATCGTAGATTATAAATTTTCGTTTGCCTGTTTCATTAATATCGAGTGGATATGGCGATCCTGGATAATAAACAATGTCATTATTATTGGATTTATGAATATGACCTAGAAAAACTATTGATGGCCTTAAATCATTTATAATATTATTTGATAAAGGCATGTAATAGCCTTTTTCGTATTCATCGATAGATTTATTTATATTTAAATAATCACCATGCGAGATTAGTACCCATTTATCTGATATAAAATTATTCTTGTAATAAGAAATTAGTATTTTGTCCATAGTGTCAGTTGGTTGATATGGTAAAAATAAAAAATCAAGGTTGTCAAATTTTTGAGATGTAATTTCATCAAAAACTTTAATATTTGGTGAACTAAAAGAGCTAGATTTTAAATCTATGTCGTGATTGCCACGAATTATATAAAAATTAATATTTGAATTATTTCGACATATATTTTCAAAATCAGAATAGTTATTGAATTCTTTATCAAATAAATCTCCAGCGATGATTAAGTCTCTAATGTTTTCATTTTTTAAATGATGTATTATTTTTTCTAATGCGTTATATCTTTCTGGTGTTTCATTTTTTGATTTCAAATGTAAATCTGCCGTTATACCTATTTTCATAAATATTTTTTTTCAAAAATAATAAAAATGAAATTAATTAATATATTGGATTTTATTATTACCTACTTTTAATTTATATTTAGATGGATAGAACCTGTTTTCAACAGGTTCTATCCTCCACTTTTTTAAAACTTTCCCCTTACTTTTATCACTTTAAAAAAATCCTATCTCACTAACTTTTTTCCTTTAAAATTTTTATCTTTGTAAAAATTTTTATTATGATTAGTTATAAGGTAAGTGGCAATATAATTGATATTTTCAGTAACGAAATATATAAAGGTATTATTGAAATTAAAAATGGTAAAATTAAATCTATCATTAAAGATAATGATGTTGATTGTGATAATTATATTTTACCTGGATTGATAGATGCACATGTACATATAGAAAGTTCATTAGTAGCTCCATCGTGTTTCGCTGCTGAAGCAGTGAAACATGGTACTGTAGGTATAGTAGCAGATCCTCATGAGATTGCAAATGTGATGGGCGTGAAAGGTATAGATTTTATGATAAAAAATGGTAAAACTGTGCCATTTCATTTCTTTTTTGCTGCACCTAGCTGTGTACCTGCTACACCTTTTGAGAGCTCTGGCGCTATTATCAATGCTAATGAAATCAAAAAATTACTAAATAAACGTGAGATATATGCTTTAGCGGAAATGATGAATTTCCCTGGGGTAATAAATGAAGATGAAGAAGTGATGAAAAAAATCAATGCAGCTATTGATAAATCAAAACCTATAGATGGACATGCGCCCTTGTTATCTGGAAATGACTTAGAAAAATATGTAGATGCAGGCATCTCTACAGATCATGAATGCACAAATATCGATGAAGCTCGTGAAAAAATAAAACATGGCATGAAAATACTCATACGCGAGGGTTCAGCTGCTAAAGATTTCGATGCTCTCTGGCCATTACTTTTAGAAAATCCAGATAAATTGATGTTTTGCACTGATGACCTTCATCCCGATCATTTTATTAAAGGACATATTAATAAAATTGTAAAAAAAGCTATTGCTAATGGTGTAGATCCTATTACTGCTATAAAAGTTGCTAGTTTGAATGCTGTGATACACTATCATCTCCCAGTAGGACTTTTGCGTATAAATGATCCAGCAGATATGATAGTCATCGATAATTTTGAAAATTTTAATGTCTTAAAAACTTTTATTAATGGTAAATTAGTCTATGATGAAGGGAAGGTGAATTTCGAACCACAAGTAAAAAAAATGGTCAATAATTTTATTATTAATAATGTAACGATAGATGATTTAAAAATAAAGGCTACTACTGATCAAATGCAGATTATAAAAGCTTTTGATGGTTCTTTGCTTACTGAAAAATTAATAACTTCTGTTAGTAAAGATATTGATGGATTTGCTATCGCAGATCAAGAGAGAGATATTTTAAAAATTGTTGTTTTAAATAGATATGCTAAAGGTGCTAAACCATCAATAGGTTTTATTAATGGATTTAACTTAAAAAATTGTGCTATTGGTTCTTCTGTAGCTCATGATAGTCATAATATTGTGGTTGTGGGTACTGATGATACATTGATACTTCAAACTATTGAATTAATTCAACAAAATAAAGGTGGTATTGCATTTGTTAGTAATAATAAATCTTATATTTTACCACTTCCTATTGCTGGCATTATGTCTAATACTGAAGTAATCGAAGCGGCTAAGAATTATGAAGTTTTAAATAATTATGCTGCTGAGCATGGTTGTAAAATGCTTAGTCCGTTTATGACTTTAGCTTTTATGTCTTTATTAGTGATTCCTCATTTGAAATTATCAGATTTAGGACTTTTCGATGTAGATACTTTCAGTTTTACAAATTTATTTGTTTGACTTTAAAATTTTATAATGAAATATTTGAGAAAAATAACTATTATCCTACTTTTTTTATTTTTTTCTAATTTTTTAACGGGACAAATTAATTATTTTGAAAATAATTCTATATATCTAGCAGATGCCAAATATAATGGCTATATGAAACTTTTTCCCAATATAGAGATACAGAAAGATACTACGCATAAATGGATTAAAAGAAAATTATTTGAAGAAAATTTTATTTCGATAAATGATTCTATAGCTAAAATTTGTATTAATCCATTTTTTAACTTATCTATTGGTGTAGACAATGGTCATCAAACGCAAATAAATTTCACTAATACTAGAGGTATTACTTTATTAGCTCAGATAGGTAAAAATTTATATCTCTCTAGTGAATTTTATGAAAATCAAGCTTTTTTACCTGAATATTATAATCTATTAATTGATTCTGTTAAGTTTTTACCTGGAAATAATTGGGTAAAAGAATATAGAGAAAGAGGGATAGATTATGGACTAGCTATGGGACGTATACAATGGCAGGCAACAGATTGGATGAGTTTAGAAACGGGCTTTAACAAAATTAATTTAGGTAATGGATATAGAAACTTGATCCTTAGTTATGATGCTCGCCCATATCCTTATTTACATATGGTATTTAATTATAAGAAAAAGATTTTTTTAGGGAACGTAACTGGCATAGCATATCATAATGATCAGATAATAGATAACTTTAAAGACAATCTCAAAAATATTTTTTCTGTCAATTATCTTACATTTTATCCTTTAGATATATTATCAATTTCACTGATAGATCTAACAATTTTTCATCCTGCGAATGGATATTTACGCTTCTCTCCTTATACCTTTATTTTTGTTCCAGAATTACGACCTCTTTTATTACGAAATAAACCTTCTTGGTCTTTGCCTGGATGCGCTATAAATATTGAGTTACCAAATAATAAAATTTATTATGAATGCACATTTAATGTTGACGATGTAATATCTAAAAATTTTAAACAAAATTTTGCTTATCAGCTTGGCATTTGTAGCAATATTAATCTATCAGATACTACATCCTTATTAAATATTAGAGTTGAATACAATTCTGTAGGTGAGCATGCTATGGATAATAAATATTCGACTACTTATCCAACGCATTTATGCCAACCTCTAGGCATGTGGCAAGGTGAAAATTTTAATGAATTAATCTTGCAACTAAATTTTTTAAAAAATAATAATTTATTACAAATCTTCACATCTTATCAAAACATTAAACCTAGTGAAATAAACATTGCTAATAAACTTGGAAGTATTAATAGTATCTATACGAGTATTGCATATACATATTTAATAAATAAAATTGCTGGATTTGGTGCTTTTGTAGAGTTGTCTGATAGAATAGCTCTGAGTAATGATTTTTATGGTAAAAATACTGTTAGCTTTAAGTGTGGTATTAAATATTTATTCACAGATAAATCACTAAATAGATGGCATTTATGATATTGTTAGGTATATTAATATATTGAAATAGGCGTTTAGATAATAAAGTCTTTTTCAGCTTTTTATATTAAAAGAATACCTTTACANNATAATTAGTAAGCTCTAGCAATACCGCATTGGGAAATGATTTGTAATAAAACAAGCAAGCAGCGTTAGGCAGAAGGGTTTACACTGTTTGAGCAAGCTAAAGCTTGCGAGTTTGTAAACCCATAGAGGTAATTGCGTAGTTTTATCAAATCATTTCCCCTGCGGAGACTTTTCTTTTGTTACTTTTCTTTGTGTGGTTGACAAAGAAAAGTAAATTATATAGAAATTTATTCAAAATCAATTATATTCTTTAGAAATATAGCTAATACCGAGAATAAACCAGTAATAATTTAGTTGTTAATTAAACATCTAATTTGCAAAATTAATTAAAACTTAAAAATTATGAAAATAATTATAAAAAAAATTTGGTTATTTGAATTTTTTTTTGTAAATTTGTATTTTAACTTTAAAAATATAAAAATATGAAAACAAAAAGTATTTTACTCGTTTTTCTATTACTCGTAACTCAGTCTGTATTTGCACAAATAATGTTTCAGAGTCATTACGGAGGCACAGCAGATGATTTTGGCTGCAAAGTTATACAGACCAGCGACAATGGTTATTTTGTTGCTGCTATTACTGAAAGTTACGGAGCAGGGTATAGAGATATTTTCCTTATTCGAACCAATGAATTTGGAGATACTTTGTGGACAAAAACAATTGGTGGCTTACAAGATGATCAACCCAATGCCATGAAAAAAACTAGCGATAATAATTATATTATTGCCGGATCAACCTCCAGTTTTGGAGCAGGCAACAGTGATGTATATTTGCTCAAAGTGGATCAAAATGGAGATACTATCTGGACAAAAACTTATGGTGGTAGTATGGACGATCAGGCTCATGATGTTATTCAGACATCAGATGGCGGATATTTAGTTGTTGGTAGCACTACAAGTTTTACATCAGGATTTAGCAGTGTTTATGCCATCAGAACTGATAGTAATGGAGATACTCTTTGGACAAAATCTTACGAAGAAAAATATTCCAATGTAGGTTGTTCAGTTGTTCAATTATCTGATGGAGGTTTCTTTTTCTGTGGTTTAACACAAGAATATGCTTTGAGTGGTACAGCGGATTGTTATTTTATTAGAACAAATTCACAAGGTGATACTCTTTGGACAAAGACCTATGGAGGGAATAATTATGATGGTGCATTTTATGCGTATGATGCAGGTAATGGTATTATTATTTCAGGTACAACCAAAAGTTTTGGTGCAGGTGGGAATGATATTTTTTTAGGATTATTCAATTATAACGGAGATAATTTATGGATAAAAACCTATGGTGGAATGAATAGTGATTACGGTGGAGCGTTTGCACGTACCAATGATAATGGCTATATCATTACTGGTTATACTAAAAGCTTTGGAGGGGGAGATCAAAGTATGTATTTAATAAAAACAGATAATAATGGTGACACACTATGGACAAGAACATTTGGACAAATAGGAGAGTGGGGAGGATGCGTACAACAAACATCAGATAATGGCTATATTATTTCAGGAAATATAAGCTGGTATGGTAAAGGAATTGATGTGTATTTGGTAAAAACAAATTCTGATGGTATATCTGGTTTTCATCAGATAATTAAACCAGATTCAACATTTAATGTCTTTCCTAATCCAAATAATGGTACATTTACTATTCAGTTGGATAAAGCGCACTCTAATGTGTCTATTTATGTTTATGATTTAATGGGAAGGATAGTGTATTCAAAGAATGGTTTGTTTGATCAATTAAACACTGAGATAATTAAACTTCCTGATGTTTCTGACGGTTTATATTATTTACATCTTTCAAGTGAAAACATAAATGTTTTTGAAAAAATAATAATTAAAAAATAATTGCATATGAATACAAATACATTTCTTAAAAACAAATTGATGCTTTTTGCATCCATAATTTTCTGCATTCAGGGTTTTGCTCAAAATCAAAGCATGTTACTTCCTGTGCCAGGTATTTATAGTACAAGCACAAACGATTATGAAGGATGTAAAATAATCAATTTTATCAATCCTGGTAATCCGGTGATATATGAATTACCCAAGCATACATTTTATGTTGAAGGAATCAAAGGACGTCCGCATGTTGAATATGATTTGGAGCATGCTGATCCCTCAATGGACGAAAAATACCTCGGACAGCACCCAATGTTTGCACAAAATGTTGTGCATGATAAAGACGGCAACCTGCTGTTTTTTATTGTGGATAATAATATTTATAACAGATATGGGGAAGCATTTGTAAAATACCTTCCAGACTATGAGGATGAACCAATGTATGGGACATTTTCATATTTACATGATGGTATAATGTATGATAATTGGATAGATGGTTCATATTATAACCGGTTTAATGTGAATACTACCCATATATCAATAGACCCAGAAATAGTTATTTTCCCAATATAAGGTGAGTGCTATAAATATGGACTCGTTTATTTTTTATTTTATAATAATGCTCCTGATAGTGCAAGTAAATTATTTTACAGAACACTGACATATTATGATGAAAACAAAATTGTATTATCTAATCCAATAGAAATATCTAAAAATTTTCCTTTATCTAATGCTTGTGATAATTATTCAAATAGAGGTCTCGCAATATCAGAATACAGAGAAGAATATGACAATTATTTATTATTTGTACATTATTATAACGCTTTTTATATTCTTACTATAGATAATACAGGTAATATAGATACTAATAATATTAAAGATTTTATAGTAATAGAAAATATGAGCAATCCGACTCATTTCCGTAAACAATATTCTACTGAAATGGAAGTAATAAAAATAGAAAGTGGTTCTGATACTTACTATCTAGTGGCTATGGGTTCGAGTTATGGTGGCCCTAATTCTAGTGATGCACTGGTAACAGAGTTTACATTGAATTATGATAGCTTAAATGTTGTAGATAAATGGGCTTATTATTTGCCAATGAATACATCTACTACAGACCCTTTTTTTTGTGAATATATCAAAGGTCTTGAATATGATCCTAATGGTAATTTATATGTAACCTATAGAGGACAAGGACATGACAAGTTGTATTATCATATAGCGGGAAGTAGCAATTGGAATTATATAGACATGCAGGATAAGTATTATAATGCTTCTAATTATCAATATTCTGAAATAGAATTAGGCAGGGATGGTAATTTATATTATTTATATTCAAATGAAAATGAAACATCTGGAGGTATATCACGTCTTAATTTAAGTTCATTAACATGGGAAGAGAATGTGTTCCCTGATGTGATTAATAAAGTGTATTTTTCTCATGATTACGGCTTCAATAGTGATGAATCAAAAATACTCCTTTTTGCTGATCAGATAGATGGCAGCGATTATGTATCATATTATGAAACGGTTGATCAACAATGTTGCATTGATCATATTTATTATGATAACTGGCCCTCACAACAGTATTTTGACCAAAATCCTGTATGGACATGGTCTCCCGGCATTGGAAATAATCCATTTCAGAGCATTAATGGAGAGATATTAATAAATTAAGATGTAAAAATTTATTCTGGTAAAGAAGTAACCATAAAAAATTTAAAATTTAAATTTAATAGTAATAAAAAATTAATAATAGAACCAGGTGCTAAACTTGTATTAGATAATTCTGTTTTAACTTCGGTTGATAATTGCGAACAATCTATTATGTGGCAGGGCATAGAAGTCTGGGGCAACAGAGACTTACCTCAATATCCAGAAAGCAATCAGGGAGTAGTGGAATTAAAAAATGGTGCTACCATAGAAAACGCCCGCTGTGCCATTACCACCTGCCAAAAAGATGCTGAAGGAAATATACTATGGGCTTATACAGGCGGTATTATACATGCAAAAGATGCTCATTTTATTAATAACCGAAAAGCAATAGAATTCCTTTCTTATCATAATATTTTACCTAATGGTCGTGAAATTGATAATTCCAGCTATTTTAATAACTGCAATTTTGAAACAAATGCACAACTATCAGACCCAGGTACACTACCTGAAACATTTGTAAGTTTAAATGATGTGAAAGGCGTCAAATTTTTGGGCTGTACTTTCCAAAATATAGCCCCGACAGGTGTTTATTCTACAATACATAGAGGCAATGGTATTACCAGCATTGATGCAAATTATGAGGTTAAACCATTATGTTTAAATCCTTATATATATCCTTGCTCTGAATACCAGCCAAATACTTTTCAAAATCTGTATTATGGTATTTATGCCAGTAATACAAACCCTGCAATAACATTAACAATTAGCGTGAATAATTTTGATAATAATCATAGAAGTATATTTTTAAAAAGTATAAATAATGCTACAATTACTAAAAATAATTTTGATATAGGAGCTACTATTTGGAATATAAATGATCAAACTAATGAACGTGAAGCATGTGATGTGTTTAACCGTTCTTATTCTTATGGAGTGTACTTAAAAGAATGTTCAGGTTACAAAGTAGAATAAAAATAATTTTTCTACCACTCATGATGGACATGCAGGAATTATTGTTAATAATTCAGGAACAAAGGCTAATGAAATTTATAATAATACTTTTGATAACTTAGCTATAGGTACTCAGGCACAAGGCGTAAATGCTGCTGGGGGAGTGATAATATCAAAAAGTAGTAATCCTGAGCATATTGGAATTAATGTTGGGCAGGGTTTGCAATTTTTATGTAATCAGTATTTTAATATTTCTTCTGCTGATATTGCTGTTACTTCTGGTCGTATTGCTCAAAAGCAGGGATATTGTCATGATAACAATCCTGCCCTTCCAGCAGGTAATAAATTTAGCCATAACTGTATAATACAAGTGATATCCATGTAAATTCAGATGCATCAAAATTTAATTACAATCATCATAGTGAACCTGATGATTATGTTCCGCAATGTTATAGTTCTGATAAAGTTACATTACATAATTGTGATATTGAATATGATTCTCAAATTTCTTGTCCTTCGCATTTGAATTCTGGTCTAACACCAGTAGTGCTAAAACAAATCATTAATACTAACAATTTAGAAATAGAAGAATTAATAAGTTTAATAGATAATGGAGAAACAGAAACATTACTTGCTCAGATACATCAGGACGAAGAGCCTGAAAGAATAAAAAATGCTTTGGAGAGTGCCTCGCCATATCTATCAGACAGAGTCCTGCTTGCAGCAATAAAAGAAAAACCAACACCATTGCCTCCCGACATATTAAAAGAAATAATTATTTCTAATTCTCCTGTAACAGATACAGTAATGAGTGCTTTAAATACACTTAAATTACCTGACGATATTCAGCAGCAAATACAGGAAGTGCGAACAGGCACATCAGCAAGAGCAGAACTGGAACAGCAAATATCTTATATGGAATCACAAAAAGATATAGCAGAAAATGAACTGATGCGTCAATATCTGAACGATACTACTATTAATGGCATAGACAGTGTAATTGCCTATCTTGAGACGCAAAGGGATTTAATAAATAAAAAACAACTTGTTCAGGCATATCTTGTTGCAAATCAATGCAAAGAGGCAAAAATATTGCTTGGGCAATTGCCACAAGATAATGATGAAGATAAAAATTTTTATAATTTTTATAATTTATTGTCAGATTTATGTGTTTCAGAAAAAACATATTTCGAATTAACATCTGCACAAGAACAGACAGTGCGCGAAATAGCAGAAAGTGAAACAAGTGTAAGTGTAAATGCGCAGGCAATATTAAGTTTGGTTTATAATGAAAAATTCCCTGAAGTAATAGAAGAATTAAAATTTATAATTGACTTACGTAATGCACCGCAACAAGGAGAAAACTTGGGCGACAATATTACTAAACAAATTCAGTTTGTTAAAATATATCCCAATCCTGCAGAAAATAC
>LFTI01000057.1 GCA_001513285.1 Rikenellaceae bacterium DTU049 | reverse complement strand
TTTCTTTTGTTACTTTTCTTTGTGTGGTTGACAAAGAAAAGTAAATTAAGTAGAAATTTATTCAAAAATAAATTATACTAATAAAAAATATAGTTATTATCGCGAATGAACCAGTAATAATTTAGTTATTATTAATTAAACGACAAATTCATTTTTTTATATTTGTAATATTTCCTTTTCTTTCAATTCTATTAAAGAATCTATTTGTTTCATTGCATTATCTACTATATCCTGAAATTCTTTTTCACTTTTTTTAATTTCATCTTCTGGTATACCTTCTTTTTCCAATTTTTTGAGTTTTTCTAAGAATTCTCTACGTATATTTCTGATAGAGACTTTAGCTTTTTCGCCTTCCATTTTAGCTAATTTCACATATTCTTTTCGGCGTTCTTCAGTTAATTGAGGTATATTTATTCTGATTATCTCTCCATTATTAATAGGAGTGAAACCTAAATTAGCATTTAAAATAGCTTTTTCTATAAATGATAAAACAGATTTATCCCATGGTTGAATTACTATTGTTTTTGCGTCAGGTATGTTAATATTAGCCATTTGATTTAGTGGTGTTGGATTACCATAATAATCGATTTTTATTCCGTCAAATAAAGATGGATGTGCTTTGCCCGTACGTATTTTAACCAATTCTTTATTTAAAAAACTAATAGTATTATTTAGATTTTCTTCAAATTTTTTCTTTAAATCTATTATTCGGTCTTCCATAATATTTTTTTGCAAAATTATTAAATTTTTTCTTTTGTTATTATTAAATTAATTAATCCTTTTTTATCTATTTTATATTGTAGTCTATATATTAAAAGTTTAATTATGGTCTAAAAGTTATAAAAATATTAGTTGAAACATACAATTTTTGTATAATTTTATAACCAAAAAAGAATGAATTTGATTCAAGCATTTTTATTGATTTCATTAGCCACATTTATAAATCTCATCTGGCCATCAAAAGATTTTGTTTTTTCACCAAATGACAATATAAATGATAATGTAAGCTACATTAAAATACTTGATTCTTCAAATTATCAAAATATTATTCCTTTGGGCTTCAGTAATGATTCTAAATGTCTTTTATGTATTAAAACAGATATTAAATCTTGCTATATCGATGATATCTCCAAAGTTCAATTTATTGTATATCAATTATCTAATGATGTAAAAACTACACGTCAAATTTATAATATTAGTAATTTAAAAAATATTAATGGTGTATTTCTAATTTCTGTAAAAAATAAAAATTCTGTAGACTTATATAGCATCACAATTACTAATGGAGAGATAGTACAATATGATTTTTTGCCTTTTAATACTAATGCTAATGAAATACAGGGCTCATTTACATATGATAAGCAAAAAATTTATTTTTCTAGTGATAGAGCTGGTGGTTATGGTGGTTATGATATTTACGAAGTGGAATATTTAGAATCAGGTAAATGGTCTATACCTAGAAATTTAGGGCCGAATGTTAATACTACTGCTGATGAAATATCTCCATTTATTATGAGTGATGGATTAACATTATTTTTTAGTCGCAATCTTTCTGCTGATAGAAATGATTTTGATATATTCTATACTACTATTATGGATGATGGCTCGATAGATGTAGCAGAAAATTTGGGTGATAGCATTAACTCCCACAGAGATGATATATGTATTCACGTAAACTATAATAATTACAATGCAATTTTTGTTTCAAAAAATCTGAATTCTTGTTATTTAAATGAATTTAACTTATAGATATTGAGCATTTGCCATTTTTTTATTCAAAAAATATTTAATTTTTCCATTAACTTTGCATATTATAATTTTTTGACTTTATAGTCGTTATATTGTTATTATGAAAAAATACATAGTAATTCTTATAATTTTTTTAATAACGATGAGTGCTTACGGGCAAAGGAATGAAGTAGGCATAAGTGGTGGTGGAATGTATTATATAGGAGATTTGAACCCATATTATCATTTTTATTTTACACGTCCATCGGGAGGTCTGTATTATAGATATAACTATCGTGATTATTTGAGTGTGAGGCTTTTTGGTAATTATGGTAGTGTGAGAGCTGCAGATAGTGTATTAAAATATTATCCAGAGAGAAATTTACATTTTAGATCTCAACTATTAGAAGTAGGTGTAGTTGGAGAAATTAATTATTATAAATTTCGTCCAGGTACTACGCAACATTTTTTTTCTCCATATTTATTTTTAGGCATAAATTGGTTTTATTTTAATCCACAAGCTAAATATAATGATGAATGGATAGATTTGCAACCTATGGGCACAGAGGGACAAGGTACAACTTTTTATCCTGATCGCAAACCTTATTCACTAAATAGTTTTGCTATACCAATGGGCATAGGTGTTAAATTTGCACTGTCTGAAACTTTTGTTTGCCATATAGAATGGGGTATGCGATATACTTTCACTGATTACCTAGATGATGTGAGCACTACGTATCCAGATCCTTTAGTTTTAGCTTCTCAAATAGATCCTATCGCTCCTTATTTATCAGATCCCAACCTATTAAACCATTTAGAACTTAATAGTAGCAATATTGATAAATGGCGTGGTGATCCTTCTACAAATGATTGGTATTCTGTCATTAATATAGGGCTATCATTTAGATTTAAAAATAAAACTATGAAATGTGAAGGTATGACCCCTCGATATAGAGATAAACGCAAAGATTATGAATATAATCTTAAAAATAAAAATAAAATTAGTTTTTGATTATGACTGAAAAATTATATGATATTTTACCTACTCATATAGCTATCATAATGGATGGTAATGGTAGATGGGCTTCCAAAAAAGGGTTGCCTAGAGTCAAGGGACATGAGGCAGGCATAGATGCTGCAAAAAAAACTATCAATAGAGCTGGTGAATTAGGAATAAAATATTTAACTCTTTTTGCTTTTTCTATTGAAAATTGGGGACGTCCACAGGATGAGGTCTCTTATTTGTTTACTCTTTTTGATAAAGCTATCAGTATATACTCTGATGATTTAATAAATAAGGGTGTAAAGGTGCAATTTATGGGTGCTATATCACTTTTACCTGAAAATGTACAACAAGGCATAGCTGCTCTAGAATCAGAAACAGCTAATAATGATAGGTTAACTCTTGTGATTGCCATTAGTTATGGCTCTAGACAAGAAATAGTGGATGCTACTAAAAATATTGCTCTCAAAGTTGCTAATGGACAAATGTCTATTGACGATATCAATTTAGATACTTTTAGACAACATTTGTATTTACCTGATTTACCAGATCCAGATCTTATTATACGTACTTCTGGAGAAAAAAGATTTTCTAATTTTTTACTTTTCCAATCTGCCTATAGCGAATTATATTTCACTTCAGTATTATGGCCAGATTTTGATGAAAATGAATTTGAAAATGCTTTGACAGATTTCTCAAGTCGTAAAAGAAAATTTGGTAAATTATAAATTTTTATAACATGCAATTATTTTCAATTTTCTATTTAACTCAATTCTATGATTAAAAAAATTTCGTTTTTATTTTACTTTGTTATAATTTCCATATTATTATCTGGGCAAATAATAGATATAGACTATAGAATACCCCAAGAATATATTATTGGTGGAATTACTGTTTCTGGTATTCAAAATGAGGAGTCTAAAGATTTAATTATTATGATTAGTAATTTGACTCCTGGCAAAAAAATTACTATACCTGGCGAAGATATTCAAAATGCTATTAAAAATCTGTATAAACAAGGAATGTTTGAACGTGTCGAAATATCAGTGATTTCTCGTTCGGGTAGCACTATTTATTTAGATATTTTTTTAGAAGAAAAAAATAGAATGTCTAGTTTAGTAATAGAAGGCGTCAAAAAAGGCGAAGCAAATACTCTAAAAGAAAAAATCAATATCAATTCGGGTGATATTCTTACTGAATATGCTATTTCTAATGCTGTTGATAAAATTAAAAAACATTATATTGATAAAGGCTTTAATAATGTAAATGTTAAAGTCTCTCAACAAGCAGATACTGCTGCTAAAGGTAGATCTGTTCTTTATATCTATGTAGATAAAGGTTCTAGAGTTAAAATCGAAAATATCAATTTTGTAAACAACAACGTCATTGCTGATAATAAGCTAAAAAAAGCTATGAAAGACACTAAAGAAAAAAGTGTTTTAAACATTTTCAAATCCTCTAAATATATACCTGCTAATTATGAAAAAGATAAAGCTAATGTCATTAACAAGTACGCAGAGCTGGGTTATAAAGATGCCTTGATATTAAAGGATTCTATATATAAAGTGGATGATAAAAGTATTGCTATTGATATTTACGTGGAAGAAGGTAAAAAATATTTCTTCAGAAATATATCTTGGGTAGGTAATACTGAATATACTGATGAAGCGCTAAATCAAATATTACAAATTAAAAAAGGAGATGTTTATAATGAGAAATTGCTACAAACAAATTTATATGCAAATCCTAATGGAGTCGATGTATCTGCTTTGTATCTAGATAATGGATTTCTATTTTTCCAAATGAATCCTGTAATTACAAATATTGTGGGCGATAGTATAGATATAGAAATACAGATTTACGAAGGTAAACAAGCCACTATTAATAAAGTTTCTGTTATTGGTAATACGGTTACTAATGATAGAGTGATTTTAAGGGAAGTACGTAGTAAACCTGGTGATCTATTCAGACGCTCAGATATTATGCGTACTCAAATGGAGCTAGCTCAAATGCGTTTTTTTAATCAAGAAAAACTAAACGTTAATATGGATCCTAATCCTGCTGCTGGCACTGTAGACCTAGAATATGTAGTAGAGGAAGTTTCTACTAATCAAATAGAGCTGAGTGGTGGCTGGGGATTAGGTAGATTTGTAGGTACTTTAGGATTAGTGCTCAATAATTTCTCTTTGAGAAATTTATTTAAAAAAGACGCTTGGCGTCCTATACCATCAGGTGATGGACAGGTGCTGTCTATCAGAGGTCAAACCAATGGTCAATATTATCAGTCTTATAATCTTAGCTTTATAGAGCCATGGTTAGGTGGCAAAAGACCTAATGCTTTATCTATCTCTTTATTCCATTCTTTAGAAACTAATGGTGTTAGCAAAAAAGAAGATGGCACATATAACTCTGCTGGTACTCTACTGACAAGGCAGGAGATATCTATCTCTGGTGCTAGTGTGGGCTTAGGAATAAAATTAAAAAAACCTGATGATTTTTCTCAATTATATTTATCTCTAAATTATTTGCATTACAACCTTAAAGATTACGTACAAACTCTTTCCTTTAAAAATGGTGTAGCTAATAATCTGAACTTTGGTATTTCTTTTGGTAGAAATTCTACTGATTCACCTATATATCCTAAAACAGGTAGCAATATTTATTTATCAGTAAATATGACTCCGCCATATTCTTTGTTTAAAGATGATAATTGGGCAGAAATGCCAGATTCTGTTAAATTTAAATGGTTAGAATATCATAAATGGAAAATCGAACTTACGAATTATACAACTATTTATGGTAAATGGGTATTTATGGCAAGAGCTAAATTTGGTTTTATGGGTATGTATAATAAATCTGTTGGATTGAGTCCATTTGAAAGATATTATTTGGGTGGTGATGGTTTATCTGGTTTTTCTCTGGATGGTAGAGAAATTATCGGTATGAGAGGCTATGCTAATCAGGTACTCACACCACGCGATATTTATGGTAATTATTTGGGGGGTACTATCTTTGCTAAATATACTATGGAGATTCGTTACCCATTATCGATGAATCCTATGGCTTCAGTTTATCTATTAGGTTTCGTAGAAGCAGGTAATACTTGGTTAAATATTAAAACATTCCAACCTTTTAATACTATGAAATCTGCTGGCGTCGGTATTAGATTGTATATGCCAATGTTTGGCTTATTGGGTCTAGATTTTGGCATACCTTTTGATGCTACTTTTGCAAATAAAAAATATCAAGGACAGTTTCATTTTTCTATAAATGCGTCAATTGATTAAAAAAAAATAAAATATTATGAAAAAGTTAATTTATTCAATTTCATTCATTTTTTTCGCAATGGGCTTAATGGCTCAGACTACTACAAAAATAGCTTTTGTAGATACTCAGGTAATTTTAGAAGCTATGCCTGCCTATCAAAATGCTATAACTCAAATAGATAATCTGAGTGCTCAATGGGAAAAAGAATTAGAACAGAAATATTTAGAAATCGATCAGATGTACAAAAAATATCAAGCTGAGGCTTATCTTTTGCCACAAAATGAAAAAACTAAAAGAGAAAATGAAATCATAGAAGCAGAAAAAGCTGCTAAAGAATTACAAAAGAAATATTTCGGCCCAGAGGGTGATCTCTTTCAACGTAGAAAAGCTCTATTGCAGCCTATTCAGAATCAACTCTATCAGGCTATAAAAGACTATGCTGATGCAAATAAGATAGGAGCTATCTTTGATATTTCTAATAATACTGCTTTATTATTTTATGATACTAAACTTGATATTACTAATGATATTAAAAAATCTTTAGGATTATAAATTTTTTAAATTAAAAAATTTATTATTTTTGTAAAAATAAAATTTCAATGTATATGAAAAAATTTCCTTTAATCATCGTACTAATATTGTTTGTTTCTTTCACAATGGTAGGTCAACAAACTAAATTAAAAATTGGCCATCTGAATACTAATGACCTTATGCAAGTAATGCCAGGTAGAGATAGCGCTGAGCAAGCTCTTAATGATTATGCTCAAAATTTACAAAAACAACTAGAAACTATGCTAAGTGAATTTCAAACTAAATATGATGAATATTTAGCAAACGAAGCTCAGTATATAGATGCAATAAAACAAGTAAAACAAAAAGAATTAGTTGACTTACAAACAAGAATACAAGATTTCCAAAATGATGCTCAAGACTTATTAACTAAAAAAGAACTAGAACTAATGCAACCATTCATCGATAAAGCGAAAAAAGCTATCGATGAGGTAGCTAAAGAGAAAGGTTATACTTATATTTTAGATACAAGTACAGGTTCTGTATTATATTGGGAGGGTGGAGATGATATCATGATGTATGTGAAAGAAAAACTTGGTATTCAATAATTTTTGATAATAATTAGTCTTAAAAAAGTTTCATAATTAATCATTATGAAACTTTTTTTGTTGCTATAACTTTTTGAGTGGGTAAAGATTAAAAAAGGAGTAATATATAAAATGAAATTTATTATTAAACATTTAAATATTAAACACTGAGTTCTCAAAGAATTAACAAAGAACACGGAGCAAAATGTCTGAACCATGATTTTCGGGATTAAAGGATTTTGGGATTTAGTTTTTCAGGGCTAAAGCCCATAGCTCTTTTTATCTCATACCCTGACCTAAAGGTCAGGGTTAATAGTCTGCTCTTTGTGAACTTTGTGTAATATCATTGTGTTCTTTGTAGTTAAATAATTAACCTACTTAAAACGTTATAGCACTTCATATTTATATCTGATTTTTTGCATTTGATCGCCATCACCATATCATAAAATTAGATCATTAAGTCAATGATTAAATGGGTATAACACGAGTATTTATCTTAAAACATTGTAATTGTTTCTTTTAAATTATTAATTAATACTTTAAAAAAATTATTTTCGTATACTATTATTTCATTTATTTCAACCCATTTATCATTTGATAAAGTAAATAT
>LFTI01000035.1 GCA_001513285.1 Rikenellaceae bacterium DTU049 | reverse complement strand
GAGTGTATCATGTGGCTTATTCGCAAATGAATCAACTGTTTATATTTTCTGATTCAAGGTGAGTGTTTTTTTTTGTAACCGATTGAACCTTGAGGATGTCATATCACCATAAAAAGCAAAAGCATTCGATGCAGGGTGTCCCAATGGCGCGCAAAAGGAGTCCTTCGCTGATTGCTGAATGATTTTCCAATCAACAATAAACACTGATATGACACAGAAAATACTTTTACTCTTTCTACTCGGGAGCATTTTATTGCCCCTCAATGCGCAGATACGCGGCACGGTACTCGATGCCGAGAGCAATCCCATAGAATTTGCCAATGTGGCACTATACTCTATTCCCGATTCCACATTACTTGCGGGTACCATCACCAACAGTGAGGGTGAGTTTGATCTCACTTCAGATAACAGTATTGACGCCATCCTCAAGGTATCTTTTATCGGGTATGAAACAAAAGTGGTGCAGGCCGGTAGTGACCAGCTGATTGCACTTGCCCCGGAGACCACTGAGCTGGGTGAGCTGGTGGTCAACGGCGATCTGCCCCGGATACGGGTGCGGAGTGATGCCCTGGTGGCAACTGTTGAAAATACCGTGTTAAGTAAAGCCGGTACCGCCAATGATGTTTTGAAGCGTCTACCGGCAGTCACGGGCGATGAC
>LFTI01000063.1 GCA_001513285.1 Rikenellaceae bacterium DTU049 | reverse complement strand
GAGGACCGCCGCGCGATCTTTGAAGAAGCCTCAGGCATCGTCCAGTTTCGGACGAGAAAAGATGAGGCCCTAAGAAAGCTAAACCGCTCAGAACAAAACCTCCTGCGCGTCGACGATCTTTTAGCCGAACTTGAAACACAGGCCGAAACCCTTGAAAAGCAAGCCTACGACGCCCGCCACCATATCGAACTTGCGACGCGTTACCGAAAACTTGACATCGCCCTGTCCCTTCGCCAGGTGGAAACCTTAGAAGCACAAAAGGAAAAACGCGAGGAGGATGCCCGCCTAATCGAAAAGGACTTGGAACAGGCCAAAAAATCGCAGCAGACCATGCGAAGGGATGAATCGGAAGCTTCTTTTAAAATCGACGAAATCGACCGGAGCATCGAAGAACAGCAGACGCGCTTCAACCAATATTCCGTCAAAGAGACCGAACATATCGGGCTCTCAGCACTCCACAAGGAAAAATACGAGAGTTCTAAAGAGGGCGCAGAATCACTTTTAGAAGAAAAAAACCGCCTGACCATGCGCGTCATGTCTTCTGAGCAGGATCTTTCAGAGCGAAAGATGAGACGCGAAGCGATGGCGGAGAAGAAAACGACGCTTGCCGCACAGCTCCTCGTGATCAACGAGGCCCTTTCCAAGATGGAATCGACCATGGGCAGTGTGGCGTCAAAAATCGAAGAGGCGACGCGTCAAAGGGATGAATCCACCGACCAACTGGCCTCTTACCGCGCCCT
>LFTI01000099.1 GCA_001513285.1 Rikenellaceae bacterium DTU049 | reverse complement strand
TGCAGACAAAAGAACAACTCGACTGCTTCGCGGACAAGCTCATCGCGCTTTGCGGTGGACAGGAAGGGAGATAGTCATGCCAAAATGTAAACACACCCCCTTAATTTTTGAATTGGCCACCAAGGGTGAGGCGAGCCGTTATATCAGGCCGCTCGATATCCCCAAACCGGATTTCTCAGAATGGTTTGGCAAGGCCTATCGCGCTGAAAAGCCCAATATCCCCGATGTGGACGAAATTTCTGTGGTTCGCCATTACTCCAATATGTCGAACAAAAACTACCACGTCGAGATGGGACCGTATCCTTTGGGTTCCTGCACGATGAAATATAACCCGAAGGTCAATGAGGATGTGGCGGCCTTGACAGGCTTTGCCGCGACCCATCCCCTGCAGCCCGACAGCACCGTCCAAGGCAACCTTGAACTCCTCTACCATCTGGAAGAGCTGCTCAATGATGTCACGGGCATGGATGCCTACACATTCCAGCCGGCGGCGGGCGCACACGGTGAATTGGCCGGTCTGTTGCTCATCAAGGCGTACCACGAGGATCGCGGCGACACCAAGCGTGACGTCATGATCATCCCGGACGCGGCGCACGGCACCAACCCCGCCACCGCGGCGATGGTCGGTTACAAGGTGCGTGAAGTCAAATCGAATGAGCACGGCATGATTGACCTCGAAGCCTTTGAAAAGGCGATGGGCGACGATGTGGCCGGACTTATGCTGACCAACCCCAACACCCTCGGGATCTATGAGGAAAATATCGAAAAGATCACGAGAATGGTG
>LFTI01000079.1 GCA_001513285.1 Rikenellaceae bacterium DTU049 | reverse complement strand
ATAGCTACAACAGAAATATACACACATCTCGATCGCAACTTTTTGAGACAAGAAATCATAGAGCATCACCCCCGTAATAGGATGAAGGAAAAATAAACAAAGAAAAGAATTAAAGCTCCAAGATAATTTTATATATTTGCTAAAGAATAAAAAAACATATAATCATGAAATTTGTAATATCAAGTGCCTCGATGCTAAATCATTTACAGGCAATCAATAGAGTCATAAATTCAAAGAGTACACTACCAATTTTAGATTGCTTCCTGCTTGAGTTGAAAGGAGAAAAACTTACACTTACAGCTGCGGATAGTGAAACAAGATTAGAAACATGGGTTGACGTTAATAGTGCCGAAGGTGAAGGCAGCTTAGCTATCAATGCCAAAAATCTTTTAGACCCATTGCGCGAGCTACCAGATCAGCCACTTACTTTCGATATCAATGATGAGACACTTGAGGTGTTTATATATTACCAAAATGGTAAATATAATTTTGTAGGATTAAAGGGCGATGAGTATCCAAATCCAAAACCCTTGAAAGTAGATTCGTCAATGAGTATTACAATAGACTCTGAGATGCTTCTGTCGGGAATTAACCGCACAGTTTTTGCTACTGCAGACGATGAGTTAAGGCCTGTTATGAATGGTATCTACGTTGATATTACTGCCGAAGATCTAACATTTGTAGCTTCAGACGGACACAAGTTGGTAAGAGTAACCACTACAGAATCCAAAGGCGATGGACGCTCTTCATTTATATTACCAAAAAAGCCAGCCAACCTATTAAAATCTATTCTACCTAGAGAGAATGGAAATGTTGAAGTCAATTTTGACGAAAACAATGGATATATAACAATGGGCAATTACAAAATGGTTTGTCGTTTTGTTGAAGGCAGGTATCCAAATTACAATTCTGTAATCCCACAGAATAACACCAACAGTTTAATACTCGACAGACTTACTTTGCTAAACGCACTCAAAAGAGTTTCTGTTTTCTCCAACCCCTCAATTGGGCTAGTGAAATTACAACTCTCGGAAGATAAAATAGTTATTACTGCTCAAGATATCGATTTCCTTAC
>LFTI01000028.1:418-608 GCA_001513285.1 Rikenellaceae bacterium DTU049 | reverse complement strand
CCATTATGTCCAGCTTCTATATTTACATTTTTAATAATTACTCTTTCGCAGCCCTGTCCTACTCCACTACTAGCTATATGTATAGGGGCATGCGAGTCACTAGTAGCAGTAAGCTTGATAGTTAAATCTCTACTACCAGAGCCATCACCAGAGCCATCTATTATTATATCGTGAGTAGCTAACAGTTGTA
>LFTI01000028.1:0-252 GCA_001513285.1 Rikenellaceae bacterium DTU049 | reverse complement strand
TGTTACACTATTAAAATTTGTACCTCCTGTTGGCTGAGAGCTATCTATCGTATAAGTACCAGCTATACCTGCTGTACAACAGTTTAATGTGATACTTTTTCTGTTATTTGTTGTGTCTTCATCAGCAACTCCATTTGGACTCTCTGCCCATGCCTCTATATCAACTGTGCCAGCAGGAAAGCTAACTCCAGTAGCAAATGTGATTTCTCTTTCTTCATCTGTGAGCATTGTACCTGTCCAATTATATGCTGT
>LFTI01000087.1 GCA_001513285.1 Rikenellaceae bacterium DTU049 | reverse complement strand
GTTAGGTATTTCTATTTCTTTTACTTTTTCATCTCCCAGCCTAGCACTTACTATTTTTTCATCCATTATTAGAAAAGCATCATCTATTACAAACTCATAGTAACCTAAACTATCAGGGTAATTTTTTTGCCAAAATATTAATTTATCTTTGCCAAAATGTTGCTCTAATCTAGAATCAAATTGTTGAGAATATGATACATGTGCAATCATATTTATAACTAAAATCAAAAGAATTTTTTTCATATTATTTAATATTTAATGCAAATTTATATAAAATTTTTTAAAAATGTTATAAATTAAAAAAAATTCTAAATAAGATGGGAATTTAATGTAGTAAAATAAAATATCCATATTCATCTTTTGTAATATTATTCTCTGTAGTATAGCTAATCTTATAAGTATAAACATCTTGGGGACATATATCACCTCTATATCTACCATCCCATCTAAAACTGGGATCATTAGTATAGAAAATAGTTTCTCCCCATTTATTAAGAATTCTAAATGAGAAGTTTTCTTTTTTTATGCCATCAGCTACAATATGAAAATAATCATTGACCCCATCAGAATTATATGGAGTGAAGGCAGTAGGTACTATAACTAGTGGGTAAATAGTGCAATCTTCGATTGTCATATTTACAGTAGCAGTAGCAGTATCGCAACCTATTACCATTACTTCTATAGGATAAATTCCTACAGGTGGACGATAAACATAATATACTGGTTCTTTTAACCCTATAGACCATTTGTAGGTATATAAATTAGGATTGTGAGGTTGTAGAGCTGATAATTCGAAAATATCATTATGACATGCGGTAATCTCTTCTGGGAGATTTATTATAGGAGTAGGTAGCAATTTTACATATATTGTATCTGCATCGCCGCAGGCATTTGAATCACCATAATATACTTTAACCCAATAATTCCCTAAATTATTTACTTGTATAGAAGGAGTATTTGCTCCTGTAGACCAGATATAAGTAAAACCCGATCCTGGTTGAGAAGCATCTAAAATTATTGGACCTTCTGTAACACATAAATCTGGACCTAAATCTACAGATGCTACAGGTACATACATTATTTCAATAGTATCACTACTAGAGCATGATACTGACCCACTGCTATTATAATTTATAGCTGTCACAGAATAAATACCAGCACTATCTATTGTGATGCTAGGAGTCGTAGAATAATTGCTCCAATAATATTCATCAAAATCGGGTCCTGGAGTTAGTGTAAATATAGTGCCGTTACATAATATTGTATCATCACCTAAATCAACAACAGGATTTGGTATTACATTTAAATTTATAGGCATATTAGAATTATATATACAACCATATTCGTCATAAGCTGTTACTAAGAAACTGTATGTGCCACTACTATCTGGTTTGAATAGAACAGTAGTATCATTAATAGGATAAAAATAAGGCCCGCCCCAGTCGAGAGAGTCTACCTCAACAGAATATTGCCAGCCAGCTACACCAGAGCTACTAGACAAAGTAAGCATCCACTCAAAAACCCAACCATTATCCGCTCCCCATAAATCACAAATTTCTATACTCCAAGTACCATTTAGTGGACAACCTATGAGACTACTAAGAGGATTTTCTGGTATCAAATAATTAGTATGGTTTATTGTATCAGTAGCAGGGATAGGTGAGGGTCCTAACCTATCAACTACATTTAATGTACCTTGATAAGAATAATTAGAGACCTCTGACCAACAATAGAGCCAAGGTGTGCCAGGAGCATTTTGTGGATTATTGGGATCGCATCCTGATGAATAATCGTAAGCTTGTCCTAAATAATTACCACCACTTTGATCGTATGAATCTAAAATAACACTTTGCCCATTAGGACAGATAATTTTAAAAGATAAATCACCAGCATAAGAATGCTCCATAAATATACATATAGACTCGATATCAGTAGCTTGCTGTACAGTAGCACCTGGAGGGAATTGATCAAAACTAACTGGTGTGCCATAGCATTGTGTAGGACAATTAGGTCCATCAGGAATAAAAGTAATAGAATCATATATGCCTTGTGCTGTTACTTCATTAGTGAATGGATCTATTACAACGATATTCCCCAAATTTATTCCGCTAGTTAATATTATTGAATCACCTTCACATATGTCTGGCACAGGATTAACACCTGTGATAGGATTATCACTTATTCTAACTCTGAAGTTAAAAGATAAAGTATTTGTACAGCCCATAGTGTCTATAATGGATAATGAAACATTGTATCCTGATGGTATATTATAATGATAACTAACAACTGGTCCATATAGTGTAGTACCATCACCCATATCCCATGCAAAAGTAGTATTTGCTAGTGTTTGATTATAAATGATGTGATTATCTGGAAAGGTGGAAGAATCAGTTTTCACAGCTAAAGTGAGAGTATCATATGCACATAAATTAATATAATAATCAGGTGTAGGTAGTGGATTAGTTAATATACTATCTAGAACTGGTGTGATTCTTTGGCACATTTTAATACATCCAATAGCAGAATTCCATCCAGCAGCATTACCAGTTCCATCAGCCTTGAATCTAACAGTTAGTCTGCCTCCAGGATTATTTATAGTGGCTTGAACAGCAGAGTTAGCTGGTGTTAATGGATTAGCTTGAGAATACCTTATTAATACTGGTGAGCTTGTATTAGGTCCATCATATATTATTAATGTATCACCAGCACCTAAATCCATAGATGCGAATTCTATTTTTATGTGATTATATGTGGGATCAGTAGAATAAAAAGTTATCCATCTATCTTGATTATTAGAGTAGTTGCCACCAGAACCTCCATCATCATAAAACCAATATCCACAAGCTTCTATTTCAGTATTATGTGTACTAGCATTTAAATTAATGGTTGGGTTTTGTCCAAAAGCTATTGCCGTCGATATTATTAATGAAAATAATATAAATAATTTCAATCTTTTCATAATGTTTTAATTTTGTTTTCCTGCTTGATATTTATTCCATAAATAATTGCTTGATTTTACATATAAATAATATGGCTCATTTTTTACTTTAATATATTGATAAGTATCGGGTTTTAACTCTATGCCGAGTGAAAAAATATCTAGAAGTTTATGATTTTTAATGGCTTCATCAAAATTTGGAATCTCTATTTCACTTACTTGCTCTCCACCTAATCTTTGTTTCGCAACATTCTCATCCATTATCAATACAGCATTATCTATTACAAATTGGTAATATCCTAGACTATCTGGATAATTTTTTTGCCAATAAATCAATTTATCTCTGCCAAAATGTTTCTCTAATCTAGAATCAAATTGTTGAGAATATGATATAAGTGTAATCATATTTAAAACTAAAATAAAAAGAAATTTTTTCATAATTTATAATTTAATATTTTATGCAAATTTATATAAAATTTTTTTTAAACATGTATTATAATTAAGTAAAATAATCATAAAATTAAAGTAGCAAAACAAAATATCTAAATTCATTATACTAATTAGACATTTCAAAATTGTAAAAGTTTATTATGATAAACAATAATTTTTGCAAATCTATTAAAATTGTTTAATTTTACAAAAATAAAAAGCGACTCATTAATGAGTCGCTGTGTCAAACCCTAAAAAACATTAAATTTATTTTTTTATAAATGGATATAAAAAAATTACATTACAAAATAATACAAAAAATTTATTATTTAAAGTTAAGAAATGTTAAATAATGTTAAAAAATGTTAAAACAAAAAATTAAAAATAAAGAAAAACGCTGGACAATAACTATTTTAGTAGTGTCTGGTATATCATTCATTGGTATATTATTGATACAATATTATTTTATAACATCAACAATAAATGCAGCACTAGCAAATTTCGATAAAACTATCCAAGAGAGCATGTCTAAAGTGATTTACCAATATGAAAAGCAAGAAATAGCAGATTTATTAGAAACTAAATTAAGTAAATATAAAGGTGCTAGAGTCATGCAAACCATAGATTCGTTAAACAAAGAATTATTTAAATCTTTAAAAGATGTAGGCTTAGACACCACTCTCTCAGACAGTGTAATTAATATAAGTAGAGAAAGAATTAGAGTACAGATATACACAAATAAATATGGTGAACTTGTCCAAAAAGTAGATACACACATCATAAACATAGAAAAGCAACACGCAGATAGTGCGACATTATTGGATTTATCTAATAAATCTAATTTGCCAGTTAGCAAAGATGAGATAGTAAAAGACCAATTAGATAGTATGGTAGGGTGGGTGAGAGTACCTAATATTATTTTGCCATTTAAAGTAGATTCTGTCTATCAAGCAGTAGATAGGTTTCTCAGACGTAGCTTCATCATAGGTGATGTGATGGAAGATTTTTTCAATATCAAACATTTCATTCCCGTAGAACAAAGGATAAATGCTAAAGCATTAGATTCATTAATTGCCAGCTCTTTAGCAGAAAATAATATAAATATAAAATACTATTTCGGTATTTATAGTCCCCATAGAAAAACTATGTTTCTAGAAAATGACTCTATATCAGCCGAAAAAATACTACAAAAAGGTATGATGTTTCGATTGTATCCAAGCGATTTATTTGCACCTCCAGAATATTTGATTATATATTTTCCTAATAAAACAAGCTATATTTTATCTACATTAAGTAATTTTCTATTTTTATCAATATTACTAATATTAGGCGTTTTAGGTTCATTTACTTTCATAATATATAATTTAATTAGACAAAAGCGTTTATCTGAAATGAAAACAGATTTCATAAATAATGTAACACATGAGCTGAAAACACCAATAGCGACTATTGACATTGCTTGTGAAACTATTAATAATTTACCACCAGATGAAGCTAGTAGAATGATAAAAATTATTAAAGATGAAAATACTCGAATGCAAACTTTGATAGAGAAAATACTTCAAACTTCGCTATTAGATAAAACTTCTATACAATTAAATTTAACTAAAATTAATTTAAATGATTTTTTAACAAATTTGTTAAATGACCTAGAACTTTTTTTAAAAGATTATAATGCAATTGTACACACAGAATTTGATATAGAAGATCCAATTATCATGGGTGATGAAGTGCACTTGAGACAAGTATTTTATAATTTAATAGATAATGCGTGCAAATATGCCAAAGATCATCCTGAAATTACTATTAAAATAAAACAACAAAATACTAAATGTTTAATTGTAGAAATTGCAGATAATGGCATAGGAATAAAAAAGAAAGATATCAAACATATCTTTGATAGATTTTATAGAGTATCTACAGGAAATATTTATAATACTAAAGGCTATGGATTGGGTCTCAGCTATGTGCAAGCAATAGTAGAAGCTCATAAAGGCAAAATAGAAGTAACAAGCGAAATAGATAAGGGCACAATTTTTGATTTATATTTTCTGTCTATTAAAAATGATGATTTATGAAATATAAAATTTTTTTAGTAGAAGATGATAAACATTTCGCATATGTGCTAAAAAGCTTTTTAACAACTAAAGGCTATGATGTTGATTGGTACGAAAATGGAGAAATTGCATTAGAAAAATATAAAAATAATCCTTTTTATCATCTCATGCTCGTAGATATAATGATGCCTAAAAAAGATGGTATTACTCTTGTGAAAGAAATAAGGACTATCAATCCATCAATACCGATAATTTTTATTACAGCAAAAAGTCAAAACGAGGATATATTAACTGGTTATGAGGTGGGAGCTGATGATTATGTGATTAAACCATTCTCTGTAGATATATTATTAGCTCGTATGCAAGTATTACTCAATAGGGTTTATCCTCAATCAAATATTACAAAATTAGAAGCAGGTAATTCTATATTAGATGTTAATAGGAATGTTTTAATTTTAAATAATAAAGAAGAAATCAAGCTATCACCTATTGAATTAGAAATATTGAAAATATTATTCCAAAATATAAATAATATAACTACAAAAAATGAATTATTAATGCACCTATATGGAGATGTAGATTATTTCAAATCTCGTACTCTGGACGTATATATAGCTAAAGTAAGGAAATGGATAAAACAAGATTCACATTTAGAATTAATAAGTTTACCAAGGCAGGGATATAAGTTAATTGAAATAGGCGTTTAAGTAATAACTAAATTATTACTAGTTCATTCAAGGTATTAACTATATTTCAGTTCTATAACGTTTATTGTAGGTTAATTATTTTACCACAAAGGACACCAAGATATTACACAAAGGTCACAAAGAGTAAACTATTAACCCTGACCTTTAGGTCAGATAGCAAAGAGTAGATTATTAACCTCGACCTTTAGGTCGAGGTAGAACATAGAAAAAGATGTGGGCTTTAGCCCTGAAAAACAAAATCCCAAAATCCTTATTCCCACTAATTCTGGTTCAGACAATTATTTCTATCATTCTTTGAGAACTTTGTGGTTCATATTTAACAACACAATATTAATTCATTTTTATAAAATTACTCTTTTTTAATCTTTACCTACTCAAAACATTATAGAACCAAAAAATTAATATTGTTCTATTTTTAATTGATAGAAGCTACGAGGATGTGAACATGCAGGGCATACTTGAGGTGGTTCGGTACCGATATGAACATAACCGCATTCTCTGCAGAACCATACTACTGGTTGATCTTTTTTAAAGAATGTACCAGCTTCTACCTCTTTTAGAATTTTATCATAACGTTCAGCGTGGTGTTGCTCAGCCACAGCAATAGCTCTCAATCTATTAGCTATAGCAGTATAGCCTTCTTTCTCAGCAACATCAGCAAATTCTGGATACATACTTGTAAATTCATATGTTTCGCCTGCTATTGCTGCTTTTAAATTATCTACAGTTGTGCCTAATGTAGTTGGAGCACCGGCTTCTACAGTAATTTCATCTAAATTTTCAGTAGATTCCTTTTTTAGTTCATTAATATGTTTAAATAACCAGCTAGCATGCTCACGTTCATTATCTGCCGTCATAGTAAATATTTCAGCTATTTGCTCATAACCTTCATTTTTTGCTATTTTAGCATAAAAGGTATAGCGATTTCTAGCTTGACTTTCTCCTATAAAGGCTTTTACTAAATTTTTAATTGTTTCTTTCATAATATTTGTTTTTTATTTTATTTTTTAATGATTCTATCAGGATTATCTTCGATAAATTGGAGCCATTTATTTTTTCTAAAATGTAAATCTTCTTTAGGTATTATACTAGAATAATCAGAATAATAATGGCATAAAGCTATTGCTGCAGCATCTGTAGCATCAAAAGGTAAAGAATCATCTTTTATTTGAAGAATATTATTTATCATACCTGCTACTTGTTCTTTAGATGCCCTACCATTGCCTGTTACAGAAATTTTTACTCTTCTAGGAGCATACTCATAAACATCAATGCCATACTCTAATGCAGCAGCTATCACTACACCTTGTGCACGTCCTAGCTTTAGCATAGATTGTACATTTTGCCCATAATAAGGCCCTTCTATTGACAATACATTTGGTTTGTGAGAATTTATTAATTCTTTCACTGTTTTATGTATTATTTTAATTCGCTCAAAATGATCTTTTACTTTCTTTACATTTATACATCCCATGTCTATAGTAAATAGATTATAATTATCTACTCCTATTATAGCGTAACCTGTTATATTGGATCCTGGATCTATCCCTAATATTTTATAGCAATTATTTAAATTCATTAGTATTTATTTAGCTTTTATATTTTTAATCAAATGTCAAAATTAGTTAAAATATTTCTATTATTAAAAATTATTTCGAATTATTAAAATGTAGAGGTAATGCAGATTTATTTGGAATTATTGAATTATTGTCGAGTATCATTTGTCCATTTATCCATACTTTATCAATAGTAATTGGAATTGTAAAATTCTCGTATGGGCTCCATTCACATTTATATTTCAGTTTATCACTAGTTATTAATTCATGAGCATTATTCTTTACTAAAACTAAATCTGCGTAATATCCTTCACGGATAAAACCTCTTTTATCAATTTTAAATATTTGAGCTGGTTTATGAGCCATTTTATTTATTAAATATGGTAAAGACAAAAAATTTTTTTCTACCAGAGCCCACATCAGACCTAATTCATGTTGAATAGAAGGTATGCCAGATGGAGATAATTCATAAGAATTCAATTTTTCATTTTTCAAATGTGGAGCATGATCACTACCAATAGTATCAATCAAATCTAAAGAATTTAATAATTGCATTCGTTGCTCTTGAGTAGATTTTATTGATGGATTTACTTTTATTAAATTGCCATAAGTAGTATAATCTGATAAATCGAAGTATAGATAATGTGGACAAGTTTCTACTGACAAATTAGAAAGTTTATTTTTAAAATTATAAATGAAATTTAGTTCATTTATGTGAGAAATATGTAAATAATGCAAACGAGTATTATATTTGTTTGCAATAGATAAAATATCTTTGGCTGCATTGATGCACGCATCTATATTTCTAATAATTGGATGAATAAAAACATCGTTATCAAAAAGATCTAAATACAACTCTTGATTTAAGTTGATTGTAGTATTATCCTCGCCATGTACAGCTATCAAATATGGCAATTGAAAAACTTGATTAATTACAGTTGGATTTTTGAGGGACAGATTGCCAGTAGTATTGCCCCAAAAAACTTTTATACCAGCTAACTCACTAGGTTCTATTTTTTGTATTTCAGAGAAATTATCATCTACAGCTGCCAGATAGAAGCCATAATTTATGAAAGAATCTTTACTAGCAATATCTAATTTCTGCTCTAGAAGGCTTTTATCAGTAGTAGGTGGCAGAGTATTTGGCATATCTATAAATGAAGTGACACCTCCATAGAGAGCTGCTAATGACTCTGAATAAATGCTAGCTTTATCATTATAGCCTGGTTCACGAAAATGCACATGCGTATCAATAATCCCTGGAATTAAATAATTACCATCGCCATCAATTTGTTGATAATTTGTTGGTGTTTTACTGGTAATATTAAAATTTATTTTTTCAATAATTCCTTTAGAAATGAATACTTCGCCCCAAGATATTTGACCTTCATTAATAATATGGACATTTATAATATGATAATTGTCCATTATGATTTTACAATTTTTTTTGTATTATGAAAACGTAGTTGCAGGACACCCCACATAGCCTCAAAAACAATTTTTTTATTCATTTTAGATTGCCCTTTTAGACGCTCAGAAAATACTATTGGTATTTCTTTGATTTTAAATCCAAGCTTATATGCATAATATTTCATTTCTATCTGAAAAGCATATCCTACAAATGATATTTTATCTAAATTAATATAAGATAAAAAATTAGCTCTATAGCATACAAAACCAGCCGTAGAATCTTTAATAGGCATGCCAGTGATTAAATTTACATACTTAGAAGCGAAATAAGATAAAAGTACTCGAGATAGTGGCCAATTCATCACTGTAATACCTGAAATATAGCGAGAGCCAATAGATAAATCATAGTCTTCGTCTCTACAAGTAGCTAATAGTCTAACTAAATCGGCAGGATTATGAGAAAAATCAGCATCCATTTCTAGAATATAATCGTAACCTTGCTCTAGAGCCCATTTGAAACCTGCTATGTATGCTTTACCTAATCCTTCTTTTTGCTCTCTTAATAATAAATGTAATGAATCTGGATATTGCGGAATCATTTTTTTTACAATATCAGCTGTGCCATCAGGTGAATTATCATCTACCACTAAAATATCAAAAGCTTCTGGTAATGAAAATACAGTTTTAATAATAAGCTCTATATTTTCTATTTCGTTGTATGTCGGTATAATTACTAAAGCTTGACTATGCACAAATAATATTTTATGCAAAAGTAAATATTTTTTTGTTTTAATAAAATAATTATCTTTATTTTTAATAAAAATTTTAATGAGATAGTTTATTTACATTTTAATATAAAAAATATTAATTTTAAAAATTTATATAAAAATTTTTAAAAATTATGTATAAATCAATAGTTTTAATTTTTATTTGTATATCAAATATTTTGATAGCACAAATATATACTCCAATTATAGACTCTATAGTTATGCGTGATGGCAAAAAAATAGCAGCAGATATATATATTATAGATTCTATAAATCCACGACCAACTATATTAATCCAAACTCCATATAATAGGATATATTATAGACTAAATCTACCATTAGTAGGTCAAAATATAGAAGATTATGGATATAATTTTGTTATTACAGATTGGAGAGGGTTCTATGGTAGCTCATCTGCAAATGTATTAGGTTATAATAGAGGTCTCGATGGTTATGATATTGTAGAATGGATAGCACAGCAATCATGGAGTAATGGGAAAATAGGTACTTATGGACCTTCAGCTCTAGGCAAAATACAATTCGAAACTGCTAAAGAGCAACCTCCACATCTGATTTGTTGTGTGCCTTTAGTATCAAATCCACAAATGACATATCTAGAATATTTTCCTGGTGGAGTATATAGGACAGAATATGTGGAACAATTAGATAATTTAGGTTTTGGTTTTTCTACCTGGCTATTAAGCAATCCTTTTTATAATTTGCAATGGCAATTTGTAGAAAATAGTACTTTTTATCCTTCTTCTATTAATGTTCCTTTTTTTATGATTGGTGGATGGTACGATCATACAATAGATCAATTGCTTAGTTTTTTTAATGCTTTGCAGCAACAATCCCCAGCAGCTTCGCAACATAAGCTATTAATAGGACCGTGGGTACATGGTGGACATGGAATATCACAGGTAGGGTCTAACCAACAGGGAGAATTATTTTTTTACAATGCAAGCAATTGGAATGATTCTCTTTCTTTACGTTTTTTTGATTTCTATCTTAAAAATATTAATAATGGATGGAATAATGAACCTGTAGTACAATATTACCAAATAGGTGATAACCAATGGCAACAAGCTACTAGTTTGTCTGCTATCAATATTGATACATTACAAATGTTTTTGAACAGTGATAATTATCTCTCAACAATTCCTCCAGATGTACAAAATCAAAATGAATATTTTATTTACAATCCAGCAGATCCATCACCCACTTATGGTGGTACTACATTACGACAAGATTTATTGCAAGGTCCCTATGATCAATCACAAGTTGTAGAATCTAGAAGTGATTTACTCATATTTACTTCTTCTACACTTAATGAACCTATTAGGGTATTTGGTAAAGTAAAAATTACCTTATTCGTAAGTAGTGATTGTAAAGATACAGATTTTGCCATTAGATTCTGTGATGTTTATCCAGATAATAGGTCAATACTTATAAATGATGGAATTAAAAGGATGCGTTTCAGAAATGGCTACCAAACAAGTGATACAGCTTCTATGATAAATGGTGTCATCTATAAAATTGATATTGATTTGCCTCATACTGCTTATACATTTTTACCAGGACATAAAATCAGAATAGATATTTCATCATCAAATTATCCCAAATATGATAATAACCTTAATAATGGTAAACAAATGTATACCGCAGGAGATACTATAATAGCTACTAATGTTGTATATTACGAAACAGATCATAAATCTAGTATTTCATTACCGATATTACATTCAAATAATATTTGTGATTTCTCAAATTCAGAAAGATTCATTATTTATCCTAATCCTACTAATAGTTCATTTACAATTTCAAATTTTAATCAAATTAAATTTATAGAAATTTACGACATAATGGGTAAAAAATATGAATTTAATCAGCAAGAAAATATCAATATTCATAATCTAAATAATGGACTTTATCTGATAAAAATTATTGATCTAAATGATGAAATTATTTGGGAAAAATTGATTAAAAATTAATCTAAAATAAGACAAATAAATTATCTATTAAAAAAAACAGAAATATTAAAGATTATTAACCAAGATAAAATCTAAGGAAATCTAATATTTAATTATAAAAAAATCTATGAATTTTTTTTGAACTAATTTAATGTTTTATTCAAAATATATTTTGTTCTAATTTTTTTATTAAATAAACTATAATTTGCGATTATAATTATGTTTGATTCATTTTGCATTCATTAATTTTTTATATTTTTTAATAATTATTAAAAAAAATTTTTTCCATTTAGAATAAATATATATTTTTGTTCAAAAAATTTATGCGCATAAATGTATTTATCTTATTGATATTATTATCAATGTACTTATCAGCTCAAGAAGTATTAAGTTTAGAGCAATGTAAACAAATTGCTTTAAAAGAAAATATAAATTTACAAATTGACAGTGCAAATATTAATATGGCTATATATAATAAGAGAGCTACTTTTGCTAATTTTTTCCCTAATATAAATTTTTCAGGTACATATCTACGTTTGAACAATCAATTTCAATTGTTCGAAAATGATTTATTTTTACCTGTAGTACCTTATCAAGCAATCGATTTGTCGACAATGCAATTGAATCCTAGCAGTTTCACAAACCCTTTAATTAGTTTATTAACTTTTGCAATAGATCCTAGTACACTCAAGCCACTTACTGATGCAGAAGGTAATCCTATTTTTAGAAATTATGCCATGTTACCTGCAGATCAGGCTAAATTCGGCGTTAAAGATAATTATATTTTTAATTTCTCTTTATTACAACCTATTTTTACTGGTGGCAAGATTTATTACGCTAATAAAATGACTTCTAATGCTGTGATGATGGCAAAATATCAAACAGATGTAGATAAGCAATCTCTTCTGTATGAAATAGAGGATATGTATTATAAACTATGGATAACTGAAAAAAAATATAAACTTGCTTTAAATTATTTGGACTTATTGAAACAATTAGAAAATGATGTAAAAAATTATATTCAAGAGGGCATGGCTACTAATAATCAACTTTTAATGATACAAACAAAAATTAATGAAGCAGAGGTTAATGTTTTTAAAGCATTAAATGGACTGAATTTGCAAAAGCAATTACTAAATCAAAAAATGGGTAGAGAAATTAACACAGATTTCATACCTCAGGATTTATTAATACTTGATCAAGAAGTTTTACAATTATTCCTTAATAGTGAAAATGATATAAATAATAGGCCAGAAATTAAATTATTAGAACAAAATGTAGAATTTAATAAAAACATGATGAGAGTAACACAAGCTGATATGTTACCGCAAATAGGTTTTACTGCTAATTATTTTTTCGTAAATCCTAATCCTTATAATGGTTTAGCTAAAGAATTTGGAGACGATTATACTTTAGGAGTTACCATTAGAGTGCCTATATTTCATGCTTTAGAAAAATATAATAAACGCCAAGCTGCTCTAGTTCAATATAAAATTGCACAAATGCAAATGGATGAAGCAAAAAATCTAATTTCTATAGATGCTAATTATTCTACTAATCAACTAAAAGAACAATTAATGCAGTTAAAAGTTACTGAAAAAAATGTTGATTTAGCTACAGAAAACCTAAGATTACAAACCGATCTATATCATGAAGGGGTTATTAAATTAGCAGATCTAATGCAAGCTCAGACTATGTGGCTAGAGGCTAAGACATCTTATTATGAAGCATATGCTGAGGTTCTTGCCTTTTATGCTAAATTGAGAAAAGCTTATGGAATTTTAGAATAATTAAATTTTTAAAAAATATGAAAAAAACAATTGTATTTATAACAATCTTTTCGAGTTTTTTACTTACTAGTTGTAGTAATAAAGATAAAGCTATTAATACCTCTGAAAACGATACCATATCAAAAGTAGAGGTTTATATAGTAAGTAAACAAACCATTCCAAATACTTTGGTGTTTTTGGGTAAATTTATTCCGTTTAAAGAAGCAACTCTTGGCACTACTATACCAGGTAAAATAGAAAAGATTTTTGTGGATGAAGGCTCTGCTGTTAGACAAGGTCAAACTCTTGTACAGATGTCTTCAGAAATGCTTTTACAATCACAAGCTGAATATGAGGCTCTGAAAAAAGATTATCAAAGAGTAAAAAATCTAGCTGAAAAACAATCTGTTAGCCAGCAAGACCTTGATCACATTACAGCACAGTATGAAGCTGCTGAGGCTAGATATAATCTTTTAAAATCAAATACAGAAATTAAAGCTCCTTTTGATGGTGTCGTCGATAAATTATTAGCTCATGAAGGAGAGAATTATTTTTTTTCAGCATCCATTGACATAGGACAAACATTGTCAACAGGCATTCTACATTTAGTAAAAATAAATCCTTTATATTTCGAATTTGAAGTCGGTGAGAAAGATTTACCTCATATAAAAAATAATTCTAAAATAAAACTCATTGCAAATTCATATAATACTGATACATTGACAGGTGTGATAGATTTCATCAGTCCTACACTTAATTCTACTAAAGCTACAGCTACTATTAGAGCTAAAATTAATAATACGTCAATGAAATATAAACCTGGTATGACAGGTAAAGTTTTTATCGATATTATTAATAATGATGTCATTTCCATTCCTTTACAAGCTATTATCAAAGAACCAGAGAGTAATCTTTACTTTGTTTATATTGTTAATAATCAAAATAAAATAGAAAAAAAAGAAGTATATATTATACAGTATTTGGGTGAAAATGTAATTTTAGAAGGAGGATTGAATGAGGGTGATAAAGTTATCATTTCTAGTAAAAAAAATTTAGAAGTTGGCACTACAGTACAGGTAATACAATAAACTATTTAAATTAGTAAAATATATGAAAATTACAGATGCATCAGTAAAAAATCCAGTAGCTATTTATATGGTATATGCTGCTATAATACTTTTTGGATTGTTAGCTATATTTAGATTACCGAGAGATTTATTTCCAGATATAGAGCTACCTACTTTGACAGTAATAACAGTATATCCAGGTGCTAATGCAGAACAAGTAGAGAAGGAAGTAACTAATCCTCTTGAAATTGTTTTAGCTAGTACAGAAAATATTAAAAAAATTCAAAGTTTTTCAAAAGATAATGTATCTACTATTTCTTTACAATTCAATTGGGGTACAGACATTAGTGAGGCTTCGGCTAATGCAAGAGATCTCATAGAGTTAGTTAAATATCAATTACCTAGAGAGGCTCAGCAGCCAATGATAATGAAAATTAACTCTTCTGTGATGCCTGTTGTTATTCTTGGGTTACAAACTTCTGATGAGAATGTAAATATAAGTGAGCTAATAGATAAAGTTATTTCTCCACGTTTACAGCATATAGATGGTGTAGGTAGCGTAATGCCAATAGCTCAACCAGAATATGAAATCGCTATCGAGGTTGATCCGTTAAAAGCAGAAAAATATGGATTATCTATGGACTATATTTCTACTTTATTAAAAAGCTTGAATTTAAATATTCCTGCTGGTTCTTTAAAATCTGGTATTTGGGATATAAATATAACTGTAAAAGGACAAGTAAATTCTTTAGAAAATTTAGAAAATTTACCATTAAATACATATACTGGTCAGGTCATTAGGCTTAAAGATATCGCTACTGTAAAAAAACAAATAAAAGCAAAAGATGAAATAGCTAGAACTCATCAAAGTAGAGCTACTGCTTTATTAATACAAAAACAATCTCAAGCTAATGCTTTACAAGTCTATGATGCTGTGATGAAAGAAATCAATAACATCCCTTTACCACAAGGTACTAATTTATACGAGGTTTTTAATACTACAGAAATCATAAATGGTTCTATTAATAATATAGTGCAAACTTTGCTATGGGGAGGATTGTGGGTTATTTTAGTTGTATGGTTATTTTTGAGAGCTTGGCGTTCTAGTTTAATAATAAGTCTTTCTATTCCTTTTTCTATGCTTATAGCACTTGTTACTATGATGATTAGTGGTTTTACGATCAATGTTTTCACTCTTATGTCTATGGTCGTTGCTATAGGTATGGTAGTAGACAATAGTGTAGTTGTGGTAGAAAATATTAATAAATACCTTGATAGAGGTATAAAAAAGAAAGAAGCATCAATGTTTGCTACTGGTGAAATGGGACTTGCTATCAGTGCTTCTACTTTAACTACTATTGCTGTGTTTTTTCCTTTGATTTTTGCTGGTGGTATTGTTGGTATATTTTTTCAACAATTTTCTATAATTGGCGCTGCTACAATGCTTGGTTCACTATTGATAGCTCTCACCCTTACTCCTACACTTACAAGCCAAATGCTTGTGGAACCTGCAAAACAAAAAAAGAAACTCAAGATATATGAAATTTCCGAAAAATGGTATGTTAGTTTAGAGAATTATTATAGCAAATTGATTAAATGGTGCTTACATCATAAAACAGTAATTGTAGTTATAATGATAACTATAATAGGTCTATCAGTAGTCATTGGTAAATGGTTCATTGGTACTGAGTATATTCCTAATATTGATGGTGGCGATTTAATAACAGTTATACAGTTACCTGAAGGATATAGTGCTGCAGAAACAGAAAAAGCTGCTGCAAAAATTGAAAAATTTATTGAATCGAATGTACCAGAAATAGTTTTTGGCTTTACTGTAGCAGGACAAACTGATCAAGGTATTTTATCTTCAGTTGGTTTCAAAGAAAACAAAAATTTAGCTACTATCGTATATCATATGGTGCCACCAGATCAGCGAAAACGTAGTTCTCAACAAATAGCAAAATTAGTTGAAAAAGAGTTGAAAAAAATGCCAGAGATAGAGCAATTTAATGTAACTGGTGGATCAATACTTAGTGGTGCTTTGCTCGGAAATGCTAAACCAATTGAAATAGTTATTACTGGCAATGATTTAGAGGTATTAAGTAAATATGCTAAAATTATTGAAGATTCTTTGAAAAAAAATCCTAATTTAATTAATATTCAAAATAGTTTAGCAAATACAAAACCTGAATTTCGGGTAACTTTTGATAAAGATCATATGGCAGATCTTAAGATAAATCCTGCTATGGCAGCCATGCAAGTGCGTCAGAGCCTATATGGTACTGAAGCAGGTAAATATAATGAACAAGGCAATGAAATTCCTATTAATGTCAGATACAAGCGTGATGAACTTACATCAATAAATGATGTTTTAAATATTAGAATATCTTCTCTTACAGGTAATTCTTATGCCCTTCGAGAAGTAGCTGATGTAAATATTGATAATGGCTATGCAGAAATAATGCATGATAATCAACAACGTGTAGCTATAGTAGGTGCTGATATTACAAATGATATAGACCTGGGCACAATGTCAAAAGAAGTACAAAAAATAATTAATAATATTAATCATCCTAATAATGTAATGATACAATTAAAAGGACAGGTAGAAGAGCAACAAGAGAGTTTCTCAAATTTACAATTAATATTGATAATTAGCATTATACTTGTATATATGATTATGGCTGCACAGTTTGGTAGTTTATTACAACCTTTCATCATCTTTCTCTCCTCACCTTTTGCTGTAGTAGGTTCTATCTTTGCTTTTTATATTACTGGCACTACCTTAAGTTTGATTTCTTTTGTGGCAATAATATTACTAATGGGAGTAGTATTAAATAATGGTATAGTGCTGGTAGATTATACAAATATGCTTATTAAACGCGGTTATGCATTATATGATGCCCTTGTCATAGCAGGAAGGTCTAGGCTACGTCCCGTATTGATGACGACAATTACAACAATAATGGGTATGCTACCAATGGCTGTAAACAAAGGACTACTCCACGAAATATGGGCTCCTTTTGGCATTACAAGTATTGGTGGATTAGCTTTTGCCACATTAATTACTTTAATTTGGATACCAGTGCTTTACTCATTGTTTTTTGCAAATATCAAACCTAAAAAATCATTAAATTTATGAAACATGTAAATATTCATTGTGATGTTGCTCAAGCAAACGAAATAATTGCAATATTAGAGCAATGTAATATAAGTAGCTTCCAAATTATTGATAAAGTAAGAGTGAAAAATAGACTTGGCGATCCACGTATGAATAATAGTATTTGGCCTGGTTATAATGTTTTAATAATGTTACAAATTAGGGATGTTGATAAATTTGAATTTTTATTAAATAATATTCAAAATTATAATAAAAATGTTACTAATATTAATCAATATATAACCATGGAAGCATGGAATATTGATACATTAATTTATGAATAGCTATGAACAAAAATAAAACCAAAAATTTGATTCTAAAAAAAGCTGCAGAAGTTTTTGCAGCTAAAGGTATAGACAAAACTACTATCGAAGATATTACCAAAAAAATTGGTAAAGCTAAAAGTAGCATTTATTACTATTTTAATGATAAAGAAGAACTATTTAAAGAAGTTTTAGAAAATGAAATTGAAAATTTCAAAAATGAAGTCATAAAAAAATTAAATACTACCGTAGATCCTATTACTAAATTGAGAATCTATTTCGAATTAAGAATGAAAAAGACTAAAGAATTAGTTAATTTATTTATGATCAAAACTAATGAGATGACTCCACAGGTTGCATTTGTTAATGAGATTAGAAAAAAATATGATGAAGAAGAAATAAATATTATCAAAGGCATATTAGAAGAGGGCGATAGAAGAAATATTTTTTATTTCCCTAATATAGAAAATGCAACTCTTGTCATAGCTACTGCATTGAAAATTTCAGAATTACCTTTTATCATACCTGATTATATTTCTAATTATGATGAAATGATGGATAGCCTCATAGATATGGTGCTATATGGTATAGTGAAAAGGTAGATTTTTTCATTATTCTATTTCTTTTGGATAAAATAAAAAATATTTCATCGTATCATTGGGTAACAATTCCATATGTAGCTGATCTGAAGCCATAGAGATATCTTTAACTTCTCCATTATTATAAACTAAATTTATTTGATCTCTATGAGGTGTATATGCTTGATTTTCTATTGATTTAATACTTATCAAATAATGTAAATCATTTTTGTCAATTTTATATTTATTTAAAATTTTTTGTTTTAATTCATTAATTCTTTTTTCATCATTTAGAGGATCATTATTTTGTATAATACATCTGAAAAGGTTTCTATTCAATAGTTTGCGAGATAATAGCCTTAGGATATTATCATCATGATTACTCCATATTTTCAGTGCTGTCATTACATCATAGTCATCTATTTGCATGAAAACATCTAAATCATCTTCAGTAAATTTTTTATTGTGATATTTGAGAAAATATTCTAATGGTTCAGTAGCAGATACCTTTGTTCCATTATGAGTGAGATATTTAGCTCTTTTAATCACTTGAGATAGCATTTCGTCTGCAGCCATTGTAGTTTTATGAAAATATACTTGCCAATACATTATTTTGCGAGCAATGATAAATTTTTCTATAGAATAAATTCCTTTGGCTAATATTCCTAAATCTCCATCAGCTGTTAGAGTGAGCATATATATAATACGTTGAGTATTTATTATACCCTCACTCACACCGGTATAGAAGCTATCGCGTGTGAGATAGTCTAATCTATCCATGTCTAATTGGCTAGATACCAGCTGATGATAAAATTTTATTGGATAAGAATTATTAAAAATTTGTCTGGCTATAGTCATAGGTTCTCCATAAGATTTTTCTAATTTTTTCATTGCAAAATCGGTGATAAATTCATGTGTGATATTATCGGCAAGCAAGGCTTCTAGTGTATGTGAAAATGGACCATGCCCTATATCGTGCATTAGTATTGCTATTAGACTAGATAAATATGTTTTATCATCTATATATACGCCTTGGTCATTTAATTGATTTAGTGCTCTTTGCATTAAATACATAGCTCCTAAGCTATGAGCAAATCTAGTATGATGTGCACCGGGAAAAACTAAATATGAAAAACCTAATTGTTTTATTCTTGTTAATCTCTGAAAATATTCATGGTCTATTAGTGAGAGAATTATCTCATCAGGGATAGGTATGAATTCATATATCGGATCATTGATTACTTTATTTAATCTCATAAAAATATTTATTTAATAATACAAAAATATAATAATTTAGTTTATTGTAGTTTAATGTAGTTTAATGTAGTTTAATGTAGTTTAAACATTTTGCTTAAACTTTTAAATTAATCAACTTATCAACTCTATCACCTATCACTTATCACTTATCACTAATCACTTATTCTCCCAGTCACCTCTTCACCCAGTCACCCCCTCTCCCCGTCTCCTTATCAACTTTTTATTAATACAACTCATATTTCAATTATTATATATTTAAATTTTTAATGTAAGTTTGCAAAAAAAATAAAACCATGAAAAAAATATTAGTAATAGGTGCTGCTGGTCAGATAGGTTCTGAACTTACACCAGCATTGAGAGAAAAATATGGAAACGAAAACGTAGTTTTAGCTTATAACCGTACTCCATTACCAGATGATTTAGCTAAAGCTGGTCCATATGTACAATTAGATGTCAGAAATACTGATAAATTTAAAGAAATTTGTAGAGAATACAATATAAGCACTATTATTAATTTAGCTGCTATTTTATCTGCTAAAGGTGAGCAAGATCCATTGAAAGCATGGGATACCAATATTAATGGATTAATAAATACTCTAGAAGTAGCAAGAGAATTGAAATTGGAAAAAGTTTTTGTTCCTAGCTCTATAGCAGTTTTTGGTCCTACAACTCCGAGAGTAAATACTCCACAGGATACTATTTTGCAACCAACTACTATGTATGGTATTACTAAAGTATCGGGAGAACTTTTAGGAAATTATTATTTCAATAAATTTGGTGTGGATATACGTGGTATGAGATATCCTGGTATCATTAGTAGTGTAACTTTACCTGGTGGTGGCACTACTGACTATGCTGTTGAGATATTTTATGAAGCAGTGAAAAATAAATATTACAATTGCTTTTTAAAATCAGATACTAGATTGCCTATGATGTTTATGCCTGATTGTATAAAAGCTACTATTATGCTCATGGAAGCTGATGTTACTAAACTAAAACATCATTCAGATTTTAATGTTACTGCTATGAGTTTCACTCCAGAGGAATTAGCTGCTGAGATTAGAAAATATATTCCAGATTTTAAAATTGAATATAATCCAGATTTCAGACAAGCTATAGCTGATAGTTGGCCACAATCTATAGATGATAGTTGTGCTAGAGAAGAATGGGGTTGGCAACCAGACTATGATTTAGCTCGTATGACTAAAGAAATGCTCATTGCTATTAGTAAAAAATTACAAATACCTGTCCCTGGTTTGACATAATAAAAATTTATTTAAGATGAATTATCATTCTTAAATAATATCTACTAATCAATTTGTGAACTGATTTATACAAAATTTCTAGTTTATGTTTAGTTATAATACAATTTTGTTAGAATAAGTTTACTTTTCATTTAAAAATTTTACATTAATTTTGCAAATATTTTTTTAAAAAAGATATGAGAGAGATAATAATTACTTTTCCTGATGATAATAAAAAGTCATTCCCTGCTGGTATCACTGGCTTTGAAATAGCTAAGGCTATTAGTCAGAGCTTGCTAAATAAAGCTTTAGCTATTAAAGTAAATGATCAAATGTATGATCTAAATAGAGCTATAGAGCACGATGCACAGATTAAAATTATCACATGGGACGACCCAGAAGGTAAAAGTATATTTTGGCATTCATCATCTCATATCATGGCTGCAGCTATTTGTTCTCTTTTCCCAGATGCTAAATTTGGCATAGGACCTAGCATAGAGCATGGATTTTACTATGATATTGATTTTGGTGATCATAAAGTTTCCGAAGAAGATTTAGAAAAAATAGAAAACAAGATTAAAGAAATCATTAAACTAGATATACCTTTTGTTAGAAAAGAAGTAACTAAGCAAGAAGCTCTAGATTATTTCAAGAAAATTGATAATACCTACAAAATAGAATTGATAGAAGAATTAGAAAATCAACAATTAACATTATATACTTTAGGTGATTTTGTAGATTTATGTAGAGGACCTCATTTGCCATCCACTAAATATGTAAAAGCTATTAAACTATTAAATATTGCGGGAGCCTATTGGCGGGGTGATGAGCATAGACAAATGCTGACACGTATCTATGGTATTAGCTTTCCTAAACAAGAATTATTGGATGATTATCTTAATTTTTTAGAAGAAGCTCGCAAAAGAGATCATAGAAAATTGGGTAAAGAATTAGAACTTTTTATGTTTAGTCCTAAAGTAGGACAAGGTTTGCCCATGTGGTTACCTAAAGGTGCAATTGTTAGACAAGAATTAGAAAAATTTCTTAAAAATGTACAATTGCAATATGGTTATCAGCATGTTATAACACCGCACATTGGACAAAAGGAACTATATATTACCTCTGGACATTATGAAAAGTATGGCAAAGATTCATTTCGTCCAATATCTACTCCTATTGAAGACGAGGAGTTTATGCTCAAACCAATGAATTGTCCTCATCATTGTGAGATTTATGCTTTTAAACCAAGATCATATAAAGATTTACCATTGCGAATAGCAGAATTTGGTACAGTTTATAGATATGAACAAAGTGGAGAACTTCATGGTCTCACACGTGTACGTAGTTTCACTCAAGATGATGCACATATTTTCTGTACAAATGATCAGCTAAAAGATGAATTCCATAAAGTGATGGAAATAGTATTGCTAATCTTAAATACTTTTGATTTTAAAAATTTCACTGCACAAGTGTCATTGAGTGATCCAGAAAATAAAGGAAAATATATTGGCAGCGAAGAAAATTGGGAAAAAGCAGAAGAAGCAATATTAGAAAGTGTCTCTAATACTGGTTTTAATACGATAATTGCTAAAGGTGAAGCTGCTTTTTATGGACCAAAATTAGATTTTATGGTGCAAGATGCTATAGGCCGTAGCTGGCAATTAGGAACTATACAAGTAGACTATAATTTACCAGAAAGATTTAATCTAGAATATATAGGAGCTGATAATCAAAAATATCGTCCAGTGATGATACATAGAGCTATTTTTGGTTCAATGGAAAGATTTGTATCATTGCTTTTAGAGCAAACAGCGGGTAAATTACCATTATGGTTATCACCTGTACAAGTGATAGTTTTACCTATAAGTGAAAAATATATTGAATATGGAGAAAAAGTTGTATCTTTGCTGACTAATTTAGATATAAGAACTGAAATGGATGATAGATCCGAGAAAGTAGGCAAAAAAATCCGTGAGGCAGAGCTACAGCGTATTCCATTTATGATTATAGTGGGCGAAAAGGAGAAAAATGAGAATGCTGTGTCTGTACGTCGTCAAGGACAAGGCGACCTCGGTAGTATGGATACTGAGGCATTTATTAATTTATTTTCAGACGAATTAAATAAAAGTTTAACAAATAAAATTTAATAAAAAACTTGGGAGCACAGAAAGAAAAATTTAGTTATAGAATTAATGAAGAAATCACAGCTCGTGAGGTCAGAGTAGTAGGAGATGATTTTGAACCTTTAATTTTACCCATTGATAAAGCTATTGCACTAGCTAATGAAAAAAATTTAGATTTAGTTGAAATTTCACCGCAAGCTAATCCACCTGTATGTCGTATAATGGACTATAGCAAATTTCTTTTTGAACGTAGAAAAAAAGAAAAAGAAATCAAAGCAAAGACTTTTCAAATGGTCGTTAAAGTTATTAGACTAGGTTTTAATATTGATGAACATGATTTTAATTTTAAACTGAAACATGCTCAAAGGTTTATAGAAGAAGGAAATAAAGTAAGAGTAAAAATTATCTATAAAGGTAGAACTATTGTGTATAAAGAACAAGGAGAGTTTCAATTATTAAAATTTGCTGATGCTTTATCTGATATTGCAAAAGTAGAGCAATTACCTAAACTCCAAGGAAAAGAGATGTCTATGATTTTAGCTCCTAAAATTAATAAGAAAAAATAAAAAATAATAAGATATGCCTAAAATGAAGAGTAAATCAAGTGCAAAAAAGCGTTTCGTCATTACTGGTTCTGGTAAAGTGAAACGTAAACATGCATACAAAAGTCATATTTTGACTAAAAAAAGTAAAAAACGCAAGAGAAATCTTGGGCATTATGCCATTATTGAAGGCAAAACTGCTAAAAATGTTAAACAAATGTTATTAAAGTAAAAAATTTTAAAAAAATTGTTATCAGCTCCAAAGAGCATAAAAATTAGCCGCTGAAACAAAAAGGAGGTAAATTATGTCAAGAAGTGTTAATCATGTAGCATCAAGGGCTAGAAGAAAAAAAATATTACGTTTAACCAAAGGTTATATAGGTCGTAATAAAAATGTTTGGACAGTAGCCAAAAATAGATGGGAAAAAGGACAAAATCACGCTTACGTTGGTAGAAAATTAAAAAAACGTGATTATAGAAAATTGTGGATTCAGCGTATTAATGCTGGAGCCAGATTAAATGGTATGCCTTATTCACAATTTATGGGATTAATTCATAAAAAGAACATTGCTCTGAATCGAAAAACTTTAGCCGATTTAGCAATGAACGAACCAGAAATTTTTGCTAAAATAGTTGAAAGTTTAAAAAATTAATTTTTTTAAATTTTTAACTTATTGATTTTAATGTTGGTAAAAAGTAGCTTACAAAACTGTAAGCTACTTTTTTTTGTTGACTTAAAAAAAAATGATATATATAATTTTTGTATTTTTAATAATATATAATATTTAATTTAGCCATATAAAATTTATACTTATGGCAAAAGCTATCGCTCAGGTGCTCAATAAACATATTATTGGTAAAAGTAAAAATGAAATTATAGATATGTTTGATGCTATAGCACCAAATTATGATAAATTTACTTCAATATTTTCATTTGGTATAGATCATCTGTGGAGAAAATATCTTACAAGTGAATTAAAACATTTTCAGCCTCAAATAATCTTGGATGTAGCATGTGGCACTGGCTCTCAAGCTAAATCGTTGTTGCAATTACATCCTCAAAAATTGATGCTATTAGATCCATCAGATAAAATGATTAATATAGCAAAAAATAGATTAAAACAACCTAATATAGAATTTTACAATTCTTTTGCAGAAAATATTCCTTTATCTACCTCATCTGTAGATGCAGTAACTATTTCTTTTGGCATTAGAAATTTCGAAAACTCTCATTTGGCTCTTTTGTCATCATATAGAGTGCTGAAGCCAAAAGGTATTTTAGCAATATTGGAATTTGGTCAGCCTGATATAGCTTTTGATATTTTATATAAGATGTATCAAAATATCATTATGAGCACTTTTTCAAAATTTATATTAAAATATCCAAATTCTTTTGCATATTTAAAAAATACATCCGATGAATTCCCTTGTGGTGAAGATTTAGCCTCTTACATAGAAAGTTTAGGCTTCAAAACTTTGAAAGTAAAAAAATTAACTTTTGGGTTAACATATTTATATATTTTCCAGAAAAATAGATAAAATAATTAGTCCCAATATTCAATTACTTAATTTCATTATACCAGCTAGCGTACATTGGATAGTGATTAGCTATATCCAAAACTTCTTTTTGGAATTGTTCTTCAGATAAATTTTTAATTTTTTTAGCAGGAATACCAGCAAAAACACTGTATGAAGGAATAAAAGTATTTTTAGTAACAATAGCACCAGCAGCAATAATACAGTTATCCTCGATAATCACATCATCCATGATAATTGCTCCCATACCTATCAAAACATTATTTCCAATTTTGCATCCGTGAATAATAGCACTATGACCTATTGACACGTTATTACCTATCTCTACAGGAGAAGTTTGATAAGTACAATGAATAACAACTTGATCTTGGATATTTACCTTATTACCAATGTGAATATAATGAACATCACCACGCACAACAGCGTTAAACCAAATAGTACATTGCTCACCGATAATAACATCTCCTACAATAGTAGCATTATCTGCTATCCAACAATCATTTCCCCATTTAGGCGAAATACCTTTTACACTTTTTATTAGAGGCATATATTAATTGATTAGGATTAGTAACATGATTGAAAAATATAAATTATATATTTTATAAAAATAAATTGTAATTTTTTCATATTAATCTATTTTATACCGAATTCACCAATAAAAACACTTCTCATATTTAGACTACACTCTGAAACTTTTATAAAAGTATGAATAATATTTCACAGTTGTAGAATCATTCAAGGTATTTTGAAATGATTCAATTAAGCATGCATACTCCCCTGGTTGCAATTCATATAATGAATTAAGATATTGAGCATAATCACCAGCAGTATTAAAATTAGATTGAGTGAGTTCTTGTTTAGCAACGACTAAATAACTTATTTTATTATTAGACTCAAACCTATTATTAACAATAAATTTGCTGATTTTAGTAGTGTCTATAGATGCAGAGTTGAGCTTAGCCCAGGCAAAAGTATTTACATAAATATTAATAGAATCTATTTCTTTAACTACTACATAATTACTATCATTAGTTTTTAAATTAATTAAAAAAATTATTTCTTTAAAAGGGATATCCTTTCTATCAGAAATTACATTTAAATCTGCAGAAGAATTATCATCCAAATTGCATCCGATGAGAAAAATTCCTAATAAAAGGAGAGAGAAGATTTTTTTCATGAATATCAAAAATTTAATTTATAAAATTAATAAATATTTTTAGATAATTTCAAAATATATTTTTATCTATCGTTAGATAACACTCTCATATTTTTAATGCAAAAAGATAGGGAATAGTTTTGAAGAGGTATAAGAATAACCTGTTAAAAACAGGTTATTCTTATTTGATAAAAATTTTTGTTTTGAAATAAATATGTTTTTAGTTATAAAAAGTTTTTATATTTGTAAAAATATTATAATTATGGATAAAATATTTGAAGAAGAAATAGATGTCTTTGCCCTCACTAAAGAAGAAGCACGCAAGTATTACGACAATTTATATAATAAAATAAAAAATGAAGGCAAAGACATTGTCGATTATCAAGAGCAAAAAGCCATGTCTACAGGCATACTTTGCCCAGATTGTAATAGCAGCCACGTAATCAAAAATGGCTTACAAAATGGAGTACAAAATTATAAGTGTAAAAATTGTAGACGGCAATTCCGTGTTACAACCGGTACTTTTATGTATGGCATTCACCACAGAGATAAAATGCTCGAATACATCAAATGTATGTCTGCAGGTATGACTTTAAGAGAATGTGCCAGAAATGTAGGTATTTGTCTGCAAACGAGCTTCTTTTGGCGACATAGAATTTTAAGTGCTTTGCAATCTTTTGAAGATAATGTTAATTTCTTTGGAGTAGTAGAATTAGAAGAGTTACTAATGAATTATTCCGAAAAAGGCAAAAAGAAGCGTGACAAGAAAGAATTAAAAAAGCTAAAGAAAAAGAAGCCAACGAATGTAGCAGTATTAGCTGCTACAGATAGAAGTGGAAATATTTTGTTCAAAAAATTAGAAGATAAACGAGTTCAGGCTGAACACATATCAGATTTTCTAAAATATAGGATATCTGAGAATTCAGTGGTATGCGGCAGCGATAAAAAAGCTTTCAAAACAGTTAATGCTGAGCACATCAAACACAAAGAGATATCTTCTAAGAAAAAGAAGAAAGATGGTATATACAGTGTATCAACTATTCATAAGAAGATAACAGATTTTGTTGGCTGGATATATTATAAGTTTCGAGGCGTTGCAACAAAGTATTTGACAAACTACATAATGTGGTTTGTAGTTAAGGGGAAGTATTTGGCGGAGAAGATTATAGAAGATACGGGGAGGTTGCTGAATTTGGCGGCGTCGGATAGGCGTGCATGGGAGCGGTACAGTAATTTGATATCATTAACATATTTAATACATAACATTTAAATGTTTTATCCTTTTTCATAAAACTTTCTTTTATCTTTGTTAAAATTTTTTATGGATTCTATCATTTCTCTTAATAATATTCAAAAGACTTATTCCATCGGTCAAGTCGTTGTTAATGTCTTACAGAGTATTATTTTGAAAATTAATAAAAATGATTTTGTCGTCATCACTCGGTCATCTGGTTTGGGAAAAACTACTCTAATGAATATTATAGGTTGTCTTGATACTCCTACGAGCGGAGAGTATTATCTTAATAATCAATTAGTTAGTGGGCTTGGTGATGATGAATTAGCTGGTATCAGAAATAAAGAGGTAGGTTTTGTTTTTCAAACTTTTTATTTACTTTCTCGTTATAATGCATTAGAAAATGTGATGTTGTCACTCATTTATGCTGGTGTTAATAAGAATGATCGTATTGCTCGTGCAGAGCCTATGTTCGAAATAGTAGGTCTGAAGGATAGAATACATCATAAACCTAATGAATTGTCTGGTGGACAAAGACAACGTGTGGCTATTGCTAGAGCTCATATTAATGTCCCTTTAGCATAAATTTTCTCAAAAATTATCAAGATATATGAAAAATATTAAAAAAATATATACAAAAAATGGTGATAAAGGATATACTCAACTATTATCTGGAGAAAATGTCCCTAAATATGATCCTCGTGTAGAAGCTTATGGTACTCTAGATGAAGCATGTTCTTTTATTGGATATTTTTATGAGATAATTGATGTACCTGATATTCGTGATGATTTATTTACTATTATTAATGATATTTTTATTATAGAATCTCATATAGCTAATAAATCAATTTCTACTGATACATTGCCTGTCTTTTCTAATGATAGAGTTATTTTTTTAGAATATAAAATTGATCAATATTCTAATGAGTTGGGTGAATTAACCAATTTTGTTTTACCAGTTGGTGATCCTGATATGTCATTTTGTCATATTATTAGAACTATTGTTAGGCGAGCAGAAAGAAAAATTTGTGAATTGGCCGAAAATGAATCTATTTCTAATTATGATTTAATAATGGCTTATATTAATAGATTAAGCGATTATTTTTTTATATTAGGCAGAAAAATTTTATTATTAAAAGGAAAATCAGAAATTTTCTGGAATCATTAATCTCAATTGTTTTTACTTTGAATTAATTTATTTATTTTTTGTAAAAATTTTGTATAATTTTTGTATAATTTTTGTATTAATTTTTATATAAGTAATCATAAAATTGTAGTGCCATGATAACCCTGGAACAAATCAATGCATTTAAAGAAAGAATTGAGTCATTAGCAGTACCAGTATTATCCGTTTATTGTGATACTGATCCATCGAAGGAAGAAAATAAGAATATGGCCTGGATCATTAGAATTAAAAATGCTTTAAAAGATTTTAAATCTCTAGATGTAAAATTAAATAATGGAAGAACATTTTTAGAAGATTTTTTACTTTCTTTACAATTTGTACATCCAGAGACAAGGACTTTAGCTAAATTTGCTTGGGTAAATGATAAAAATGAATTGGAGAGCGAAACCTTTGAATTACAAATAGATTTGCCTGCTATAGATTTGACTCTAGGCAAAATAGATGTACATTATGGGAAACCTTATCTTTTACCTATTTATTATGCATTTGATGAGTATGATAGAACAGGTATTTTGCATATTTATGGGACTAAATGGAGATTTTACCAAATTTTCTTAAATGAAGTTCAGGAAATAACGGATACTTTTGCTGAAATTACTAGTAATGAATGGAAAGAAATTCAAGATCATTTATCTGCAATTGATCAAACTCTGTATGGAGAACGTCATTTCTATGCTCGAGAAAAATTTAAAGACAAATATAAATCTAAATATCAAAATTGGTCTCACAAACTATATAAGCGATTAGCTGATATGTTAGCAAAGTCTATTCATCAATTAAATATCAGTAGACTTGTTTTGATAGGTACTGATTGGCAACTTAGTTTTTTCGAAAATTACCTTAGCCATGATGTTAAAAAATTAATTATCGGACATGTCTCTAATCTCACTAATCCTGATAATATTTCTAATAAAGAAATTCTTGAAAAGATCACTCCTTTGCTCGAAAAAACAGAATATGATGAAGAAAAATATTATTTCGATTTAATTTATCAGGGCTATGGAATTATTGGTTTGTCAGATGTTTTAGAAGCTCTGCAAATAGGAAGATTACAAATTTTACTTTTGCCTTGGGATTTTGATGCTAAAGCTTATAGGTGCGAAGATGGATTAATATTTGGTCTCCTAGATGAGGCAAAAAAACATTGTAATAATCCTGCAGAAATTAATTTAAGAGAATATATAACAGATTTAGCAGAAGAATATTCTACTAAAATAGAATTTGTAAAAGCTGATATTAAAGATAAATTGTATAATGAATTTGGTGGAATAGCAGGCATAAGTAGGTGGTAAAGCTACAATTATAATTTCATTCTACTTAATGTTTTGCAGTATTTTTCTGCGAAATATTAATGGTTTATATTAAAAAAATAATCTTTCTCGATTATAATAAAAATATCATTTTTATTTTTAATTTTGCAAAAAAATGTCTCTCAAACCAATAAATTCTATATTAATTTCAGTATATAATAAAAACTTGCTTTTACCTTATATAGAAATTTTGAAAAATTATAGAGGCCAAATTATATCTACAGGTGGAACTAGTAAATTTCTTAATGAATATGGAATTGATGTAATAGAAATAGATGAATTAACTAATTATCCAGCTCTTTTAAATGGACGAGTGAAGACTCTACATCCAGCTATATTAGGTGGAATATTGCTTAGACGAGATAATGAAAATGATTTAAAAGAAGCAAACAAATATAATTTAGCAAAAATAGACGCAGTACTGGTAGATCTTTACCCTTTTAGAGAAACATGCAAATATGCTACTAATGAAGAAGAAATTATCGAAAAAATAGATATCGGAGGTATAACGCTCATACGTGCTGCTGCTAAAAATTTCAAAGATGTGCTAGTAGCTGCTGACAAAAGTGATTACAATCATTTCTTTGAATGTATAAAAAATGGTAATAGTTTAGAGTCAGATAGACGCTTATTAGCCAAAAATGCTTTTGCTATTGCTACGATGTATGATGCTGCTATATTTCAGTGGTTCTCTCAGCCATATTTTGGCAAAGAAACTGAAATAGTAAATAAAAATATAATAACTCCACTTCGTTATGGCGAAAATCCTCATCAGCAAGCATTTTATATGCATGATGGTAGTATGAACTATCAAAAACATCATGGTAAGGATTTATCATATAATAATTTTTTAGATATAGATAGTGCTTGGTTACTAGTCAATGAACTGAGTCCAAATGCTTGTGTAGTAGTTAAACATACTAATCCTTGTGGTGTAGCTGTGAGCAATAGACCTGCAGATGCTTTCGAAAAAACTTTGGCTGGAGATCCTGTATCTGCCTATGGTGGTATTTTTGCTTTTAATACACCTATCGATGATGAAACTATAGAAAAATTAAATAGTTTGTTTTTTGAAGTTCTCATAGTTCCCAGATTTTTAGAAGGACAAATAGAGAAATTATCAATTAAAAAAAATAGAATTTTGCTTTCTATATCAGATGCTAAACCTGATAGTTGGATGTGGCGTAGTGTCTTAGGTGGTAGTTTGGTACAGCAGAGAGATGATTATATCCCTGATACATCTAAATGGGAATGGATAGTTAAAAACAAAAAATTAAATGATAAATTGATTGAGGATATGGCGCTTGGTGTATCCATTGCTAAATATTTAAAATCTAATGCTATTGCTATTGTTAAAGATCAACAATTGATAGGTATGGGATGTGGGCAACCTAGCAGAGTAGATGCTGTTAAGTTAGCAATTGAGAAAGCAAAAATTTTTGGTCACGACCTCAATGGAGCAATATTAGCTAGTGATGGATTTTTCCCATTTGCAGATAGTGTAGATTTAGCTTATAAAAATGGCATCGTAGCTATAGTAGAGCCTGGTGGATCTATACATGATAGAGATATTATATCTTATTGTCAAGAAAATGATTTAATTTTGTCATTTACAAATATTAGGAATTTTAAACATTAAAAAATAGAGGAATAAGATGGCTTTGTTTAATTTTTTAACAAAAGAAATAGCAATAGACTTAGGTACAGCTAATACAGTGATAATGTATAATGATAAAGTGGTAGTAAATGAACCATCTATCGTTGCGATAGATAATACTACAAATACTGTGATGGCTGTTGGCAAAAAAGCTATGATGATGCATGGCAAAACTCATGAACATATAAAAACTATTATCCCATTGAGAGATGGAGTAATAGCAGATTTCTATGCTGCTGAGATAATGATTAGGGAATTTATTAAAATGATACCTTGGAAAAATACTATCATTAATTATAGTTATCGTATGGTAATAGGTATTCCTAGTGGTATCACTGAGGTAGAAATGAGAGCTGTACACGACTCTGCTGAACAAGCTGGCGCTAAAGAAGTAAAATTAATTTATGAACCTATGGCTGCAGCTTTAGGTATAGGTATAGATGTATTAGACAATACAGGTAATATGATTGTAGACATAGGTGGTGGTACTACTGAGGTGGCAGTTATTGCTTTAGGTGGTATTATTAGTAATAAAAGCATTCGCATAGGTGGTACTGAACTCAATGAAGATATACAAGATTATATGAGACGTGCTCATAATCTCAGTATCGGTGAAAGAACAGCAGAACGTATTAAAATTGATGTTGGTGCTGCTATACCTAATATTGAAAATCCACCTGACCCTATAGAAGTTAATGGTAGAGATATAATAACTGGTATACCTCGCTCAGTACATGTTAACCATGAAGAGATAGCTCATGCTATAGATAAAACTATTTCTAAAATAGAAGATACCGTAATTAGTGCATTAGAAAATACTCCACCAGAACTATCTGCAGATATATTGAAAAATGGTGTTTATCTTACTGGCGGTAGCTCATTACTTCGTGGCTTAGATAAAAGATTGTCATCTAGAATAAAATTAAAAGTGCAGTTGGGCGAAGATCCTCTTTTAGCTGTAGCTAGAGGTACTAGCGTAGCTCTTAAAAATTTTAATAAATTCCCTTTCCTTATTTAATTCATGTGGAGCTGGCTAAGATTTTTTAAAAAATATAATTTTACTATTACTTTTCTCATATTATCTATTTTTTGTTTATGGCTTTTTATTTATAATTCTGAAATTCATAAAGCTTATTTTTTTAAAATTTCATCTTTCATAGTTTCTCCATTCAATAAATTGTCGAGTAATATTTCTTATTATTTTTCTTTAAAAAAAGAAAACGAAGAACTAGTTATAGAGAATTTAATCCTAAATGATAGATTGCATAATTCTATGAATGTTAAATGCATATCTGTTTCTGATAGTACGTTTTTAATACCAGACTCGTTAAAAAATTTATATTCTTTTTTCCCTGCTAGATTATTGTCTATGACCATTCATGAATCAAAGAATTATGCAATTATAGAAAAGGGTAGGAGAGATGGCATAAGCGAAAATAGTGGTGTCTTTACACCTAATGGAATCCTAGGGATAGTAAGCTCTGTTTCTGATAGATATAGTTTGCTAAAAACTTATATGCATCCTGATGTCAAAATCTCCGCTGCAATAAATAATAACTACGTTGGTATAGCTCAATGGGATAGAAAACATATAGGAACGGGTGAAATAGTAAATGTACCATTCACTGTTAAAATTAATCTTGGTGATACTATTTTTACTAGTGCTTATTCAACTTTTTTTCCACCAAATATACCTATTGGAGTTGTTACTTCTAAATATTTTAACCCAGACAATCAATCGATGACATATAAATTTAATTATTTAGAAAATTTATACAATGTATATTTCGTTTATGTAGTTAAGTTTATTGATAATGATCAAATAATGCAACTTAATCAAAATAAATAATTCATGCAGACTTTTAAAAAAGTATTATTTGCTATATTAATTTTCCTTTTTCAAGTTCTAATATTAGATCATTTACCACTATCGTATGGAGTACAGATTAATTTATTCATCTATATTATTTTATGTTTGATCCCATTTAATATAAATAAAACATCTTTGATATTTATTGCTTTTTTGATTGGTCTTTTACGAGATTTATTTACATTCACTTATGGATTATATGCTTTTGGTGCTATAGCTATTATTTTTATTCAGCATTATTATTTTTTATTACCACAATATAATAAATTTAAAAAGATAGATACTTCACTTTATGCCAATTCAAATTTGCTAGGATGGAGGAGTTTTTTAATATATATAACTATTTTTTCAACAATTTTTACTTTTTTAGTAAATATCATAAATTATCTCTCTTCATGGATGCATATTAGATTCTTTTTTATTATCGAAGAAATAGTTTTTACTATTATATTTATTTGCATTGCTGAATTAATAAGGTCTTGGTTATTTCATAAAGAAGAAAAAGAAAAATTTGTATAATAATGGTATAGAAGCATATAACTATTAACCTTAAACTAGATTTTTGTATAAAAATTTTCTATATATTGTTTGAATTTATCACCACGCTCTTCGAAATTTTTGAACTGATCATAGCTAGCTGCTGCAGGCGATAATAAACAAATTTTACCAGGAGAGGTAAATTGAAAAGCAGCATCCACAGCTTGTTGTAAATCTTCAAATTTAATTACATTTTTATCTTTATAATTGTCTAAATTTTGATATAAAAAATCTTTTAATTCTCCTATGCAAAATATATTTTTTACCTTAGATTTTTTTAAATAATCAAAAAGTTCAGAATAATTTATACCTCTATTCATCCCACCTATTATTAAAGTGTCTACATCGTGCAGTGATTCTAATGCTGCAATAGTAGATTGTGGTATTGTAGAGATGCTATCATTGTAAAAATGAATATTTTTGAATTTACCTACATACTCCAATCTATGTGGTAAAGGCTGAAATTCATAAATTTCATGTAAAAATGTTTCTATTTCTCTGCCAGTAACAAAATGTGTAGCTAGTAATGCTGCACAAATATTATGAATGTTGTGCTGACCTTGTAGTTTTAATTTGGTTTGATCGATTGATAATTTTTTAGTGTTGTTAGCATCTTTAAAAATTAAATTATTGTTAATATAAAATAATCCTCTTTGACTATTTTTAATGTTTTCACCGAAATTCCAAATTTCACTATCTATATTTGGAATATCAGAAATATTGTTATTTATTATAGCAAGGTCATTATTATTCTGATGAGCAATGATATTAAATTTAGCATTTTTATACGATTCAAAGGATTGATAGTAATCTAGATGCTCTGGGAAAATATTTAATAAAATTGCTAAATGAGGTGAATAATTTATACTATCTAATTGATGACAAGATAATTCTAAGACGTACCAATCTGGTTGTTTATCATTCATTAAAAGGTCAAATACAGGTATTCCAATATTTCCACCAATTTGTACATTATAATTTAAATTTTTTAATAAAAAATATACTAAATTAGTTGTAGTAGATTTGCCTTTGGTACCAGTAATACCAATAGTTTTATCTTTAAAATATTTTAAGAATAATTCAACTTGACTTGTAATATTATTAGTTTTTTTAATATTCAAATTATATAGACTAATACCTGGAGCTTTAATTATAATATCAAATTTATCTATGTTAGCAATCAGCTCATTTTCAGAAATATATGGAATGGCAATATTATCAATAGAATTTTTATCAGCAATCACTACATCTGGACTTTGAACAAATTTATTTATAAATTGTAATGTGCTTTTGCCTTCTCGTCCCCATCCCCAAATACAGATTTTTTTATTGATAAATTCGGTAACAATTGTTTCCATAAAAAATTATAAATAATTTAGTAAAAGTAGCAATATTTTAAATTTTGCTAATAATAATTTTAAAATATAATGTAATTATTGGAAAATGTGATTAAAAAACGTCTACCAATACACACAAATGAGCACAAATAAGAAATTAAAGTTGATGAGTTGAAAAGTTGATCAGTTTAGTAAGATATTAGATGTGAATTAATTCATAAATTCAATCAAAAACTATTTCATCATTGTTAATTTGTGTAAATCTGTGGATGAAATTATGGGCATTGTGGGTTGTTATTTATTATCCACCAATACACACAAATGAGCACAAATAAAACAATTACACTTTAGGTTAATAAATGAAAGTACTTGGTTAAAAAAAGTTAGTTGATATTAACTTTTTTTTAACTTAATACATTTACAACTTCCTTGATTTCAGGTATATATTTTTTTAGAGTTTCTTCAATTCCATTTTTTATAGTAATCACAGACATTGGGCAAGAATGACAAGCACCAGTTAATTTTAATTTTACAATAAAATCATCTGTCAATTCTATGAATTCCATATCACCACCATCATTTTGTAAATATGGACGCATTTGATCTAGAAGATAAAGGACTCTTTTTTTAATTTCTTCGTATTCCATGATTTTAAAATTTATTGATTTTTAATTTCTACAATTTTAGTCTCTGGAAGAGTAGCATTACGAATAGAAATAGCCTGAGTAGTAGCATCTACCATTTTTCTAAGCTCTAAAGAATAAGCTGTATTATCATCTAATATAGCTGGACGGCCGTTATCTGCTTCATCACATATTTGTGGATCGATAGGAATCTGTCCAAGAATATTTGTATGAAATTTTTTAGCAATATCATTTATAGAGCCAAGTCCAGAGAAAATATTATACTTCTTATCTGGAGCATCTGGGGGGATGAAATAAGACATATTTTCTACAATTCCTAAAATAGGCACATTAATATTGGAGTCCTTAAACATATTAATAGCTTTCACTGCATCATTAATAGCAATTTTTTGAGGAGTAGTAACGATGACAACACCAGTAAGACTATAATTCTGAACAAGTGTCAGATGAATATCTCCTGTACCAGGAGGAGTATCAATAATGAGATAATCCAACTCTCCCCAATTAGTATCCTCCATAATTTGTTTAAAAGCAGAGCCAATCATAGGGCCACGCCATATAAGGGCTTTTTCTGGATCAATAAAAAACCCCATACTCATTATTTTCACTCCATATTTTTCTAATGGAGTAATAATTTGTTTACCATTGTTTTCAACCACTTCAGGTTGAGCATTCTCCAAGCCAAACATTAAAGGAGCACTAGGACCGTGAATATCAGCATCAATAAACCCAACTTTAGCACCTCTAAGAGCTAAACCTACAGCTAAATTAGTTGCAATAGTAGATTTGCCAACGCCACCTTTGCCTGAAACTACAGCTACAATATTTTTAATATTTCCCATAATTGAATGAGCCCTAGCCGTAGTAGTATTAGAAGTAATCTTAACATCAATATCTGCATTTGGCATTACAGACTTAACTGCATTAATGGCTTGATCTTTAAACATTTCTTTTAATGGACACGCAGGAGTAGTTAAAACTATAGAAAAACTAACTTTACTACCATTGATTTCCAAATTTTGAACCATTCCTAAAGATACTATATCCTTTTTGAGATCAGGATCAATTACTGATTTTAAAGCTTCTAAAATTTTTTCTTTCATCATCAAATAATTATATCACAAAATTAATAATATTAGTTTATATAAAAAGCAAATAGAATAAATATCATTATTTGAAAGAATTGTTAAAAAGTCAAAAAATTTTTAATAGGGAGGATGTAGAGAAGAAAGGAGAGGGAGGGGTTATGAAGTATCAAATTTTTGTTATACTTTACAATATGTTAATCATATCTTTGACTGACTATCTCTCTATATTTGTCCCACGCCCATCTGTCGTGAGATGACAGGTTTAGTAATCTGCCAATGTCAGATTCTATCAACTCTTTTAAGTACTTATTCACTATCACAAACCACATCAAGTAGCTTTGCAAATACTTCGTAGCTACTCCATGAAATCTACTCAACCACATCTTGAAATCACTTATTTTGCTTTCTACTATCTTTACACTATATATCCCTCGTTTAATTTGTCTTTTGTTTACTATGACCTTTTTACTTTGTAAACTCTTAACTGCTTTTCTAAACTCTTTCTTTGGCTTCACACATATCAGATTGTTTTCTGACAATCTATTTTTGAGTTCATCTCTCAATTGCTCATTTTTTACTTTTTTCTCTCCAACTTGTTTGAAAAGTAAATTGCCTTCTCTGTCTGTAACTACTAATACTGCTACTTTGGGATGTTTTTTCTTTTTAGCTCGTCGATATTCTTCTTTGCTTTTAAATTTTCTACCTTTTTCTGAATAATTCATTAGCAGTTCATCAGTTTCCACTATACCAGAGAAGCTTATACCACCTTCTAATGCTCTTATTGCAGCTAATATTTTGTGTCGCCATTCGAAGCTTGTTTTTAGACAAATACCGACCTCATCAGCACAAGCACGCAGACTTTTACCTTCTAGCATACATCTCATATAATTGAGCATTAATGGATATTTTCTCATACGATAGACAAAGGTGCGGGCAGTTTCACGGAATTGATAACCGCATGTTTTGCATTTATAAACTTGTCTGCCATTTCTTTTCCCCGCTTTTATGACATTTTCGCTTTTGCAGTCTGGACATATGGCTGCGGTAGATTGAATTTTTACTTTTTGATAATCTACAGCTGTAGCATTGTGATTAACGAGATATTGATATAGCTCATCCAGGAAATCACGCTTGTGATCCTTAGGTAGAGCCAAGTATTTATCGATGTTTTCTAATAATTCTTTCATAATTATAAAATTTGTACAAAATTAATAAAATTTATTAAAATAATAAAATATTTAAAGTATAACATATTAACATGTTTACTTTCCCTCTTAACACATTTGAATAATTTACTATTTTTTATTTGACGGCTTATCTTCTATTTTCTGATTGAAATACCACAAAAACCTTATTGATATTACATTATTATATTGGTCCCTCGTCCACCTGTTTACTCCATTATCATAACTTCTAGTTCTTATTTTGCTTATACTATATGAATATCTAATATTACCATATAGCTTTTGGTATATTCTAAAACGTACGTCTGCAATAATTTCAAAATCATTAGCATCATAAGGTCCTCGTAGTGTATTATAATTAATCAAATTACCATATTCATATTCTTTGGCATTTGTTAGTCTACCATAGCTAAAACCACCACCAAAGCTGATTAAATTTTTATCATTATATAATATAAGAAATGGTATTTCTACATAATTTAATCTTAAGTTATAGTATGGCAATTTCATAGTATCTACGTATGTATTGGGATATTTCTGATAAGAACCTTTTTGGCTAAAATTAGTTTCCAAAATTATTTGCCATTGGTTATTTTTGCCAAAAGAGTACATAACGCTAGGACCTACATTAGCTCCAAATTTTCTAAATCCATAAATCTCATCTCCATCAACTTGCGAAATATTAAAACCTACATTAGCTATGCCAATAAAATTTTGAGCTATTAGATTGAATATTAAAAAATTGAAAAATAAAAAAAGGTAAATTTTTTTCATTGCTTGTGATCCCGGCGGGATTCGAACCCACGACCCGCAGCTTAGAAGGCTGCCGCTCTATCCAGCTGAGCTACGAGACCTTAGAAGTAAAATATAAATCGGGGCAGCAGGATTCGAACCTGCGACCTCCTGCTCCCAAAGCAGGCGCGATAACCGGACTACGCTATGCCCCGTTTATTTTTCGTTTGCAAAATTAATAATTTATTTTTAATAATAAAAAATTATTTAATTAAATTTTCATATATCTCTAATTCCTTGTTAACAATATTTTCCCATGAAAAACTTAAAGATCTTTGTCTAAGTATATCTCTATCTTTTGGATTGCCTAATAATTCTATTACAGCTTCAGAGAATCTTTTTTCAAAATAATCACCTTCTTTGACAACAATCCCACCATCGCCTATAGCTTCTGGTATGCCACCATTATCACTACCTACTACTGGCACTCCACAAGATTGTGCTTCTATAACTACTGTACCAAATCCCTCATTTCTGCTAGGTAATATCAATACATCCATAGCATTAATATAATATGGAACCTCATCGTTAGGAACTCTACCTACAAATTTTACATTTATCTTTCTTTGTTTGCATTCTTTTTCAATCTTTTCTCTTAACTCACCATCTCCAACTACCAAAAATTCAACTTCTTGGGTTGAAGCTATAGTTTCAAATATTTCATGAAATTTATCTGCCCTTTTGATAGGTTTTAATCCCCCAACATAACCCACCACTTTTTTATTCAGTCCTAACTCTCTTTTTATCTTTTCTCTATCTAAAGGTTTGAATAAATCTGGTTCTATTCCGTTAGGAATTACAACTGAATTACTTCCTGAATAGCTATAAGATTTTGCCTTATTCAATAACGCATTACTTACAAAAATTACTTTGGCAGCATTTTCTAAAACATCATTGTATAATTCTTTGTTGTTTGGCATTCTTAAATTTATATCGCTACCATGGCAAGTAACAACATATGGAATATTCAATTTATCTGATAAAAGCTTTGCCACCAAGCCAGCTGGCGGATCAAACATTCCATGAGCGTGAATTATATCAAAATCTAGGTTATTATTACTGTATATTTTGGTTGCAATTTGTTTGGATAATTTCTTTTCTTCATTTTTTTTAAGCACCTTTTTAGAAAAAACATCAAAGAGATTTTTATCATAAAACACATATTTGTATCTAATACCACCAAATTCATAGAAAGGTTGATGAACATTAATTCCTTCACTTCCAATAATTTTTCTAACTACCTTCAAGCTATTACCTTCTTTAGGAATAGGACAATAAACGTCAAATGTAATGCCATAATTCTTCATAAATTCTAATCTGCGGGATATAAATATTCCGCGAGTTTCATTTTCTGGATATGGGAATAGATTAGTAATAATTAGCAAATTTTTATTGTACATGAATAGTTGATTTTTATTCATTACAAAGTGTAGCAAAGCTTTTTATAGCTACTAATGTTTTATTGAACTCTTCTATGAAGCCCATATGTCCGCAGTTTTCTAACATTAATATTAGTGATACCTTAGTTAGAGTAGCTTGTGCCAATGATGTTTCATATGGTACACTAGGGTCTTGTTTGCCGATAACAAATAAAAATGGAAATAGAGCAGTATTTAACATCTCTAGATGTCCTTCTCTGTCTCTAATAGCTAGTTGAGCATTTATCAAGGCTTGTTTATCCATTTTATTTGATTGTTCTATTAATGTTGCTATTTCCTTATTATATTTTATGCGATTATCGGGAAAGAAAAGTGAAGGGATGGAATTGGCAATGTATTTAATATGATCTTCTTCGATAGTTTTTATTATACGATCTCGATTTTGTTTTTTCTCATCAGTATCTGCTCTGGCTGAACTATGAAATAGTCCTAAGCCTTTGATCATGCTAGGGTATAATTCAGCAAAACTGCATGCTAGATAGCCTCCCATACTATGTCCTATGATAGTAACATGATTTATTGATAAAAATATTAAAAGTTCATAAATTTTTTGTGACCATTGGTATAAATCTGGTTCACTGAATAGATCACTATCTCCATGACCTGGTAGATCAATTGCTAAAGTTGTGAATTCATTCATCTTTTTCATATAAGGATACCATATAGTTTTATTAAAGGGAAATCCATGAAAAAATAATATTACAGGGCCACTTCCATTGATACTATAAGAAATTTTACCTTGTGAAGTGTCATAAAATTTAGTTTCCATATTTTTTTTTAACAAATTTACGTTAAAATTATGAAATTATATGTTGGTTTATATTGCTATTTTTTTGAAATTAAATTTATTAAGAAAATAAGTCTAATCAATATCATAATTATAATATTTTTTGTATTTTTGTTTTATCAATATAATAATTTTTGAAAAAATGTTTGCAAAGGATTTTATATATTCATCATTTGTAGCAATTAAAACTTCTACTACTATTAGAGAGGCTAGAGAGCTAATGAATGAATGGAAAGTTTCTCATTTACCTATTGTCAATAATGATATTTTACTTGGCATCTTAAATGAAGAAGATTTATTAGCTATCAATGATGTTAGTACACCAATAGGTAATGTAGATTTATCTACTCCAATTGTATCTGTGCAGTCAGATTCGCATATTTTTGATATATTACAATTTTTGGGTCAATATAAATTGTCTATTTGTCCAGTTACTAGTTCTAATATGCAATATTTAGGTTCTATAATTGGTATAGATCTTTTGCAAAAGTTATCTCCATTTATGAATATAGATAATCCTGGTGGTACTATCATTTTAGAAATTAAACCAGTAGATTATACTATGACGCAAATAGCTAGTATAGTAGAATCTAATGATGCTCACATTCTGGCTACATTTATTCATGCAGATTCAGATAAAAATTTGTTATATGTTTTTTTGAAATTAGACAAAATGGATTTAGCCCCCATTGTGCAAACCTTTAATAGATACGATTACATAATATATGCTTCATATCAAGAGGAAGAATTTTACGAAGAATTGCAACATAATTACGACTTTCTAATGAGATTTTTAAATATTTAATGTATGAATATTTTAATTTTCTTTTCTCAATGGCGAGATATCTTCTTTGATACAATACAAGCTATATGTTTATTTTGTGAAAAAGAAAATGGTATTGTGGGAATATATTTTGACAATCAAAGCGATAATGAGGGGATAAAAGATAAAATTTCACAATTTGATAATATAATTATTGAAAATAATAATTTTAAAAATCAATATTGTTGTATAATTTCTCTTGGTGGCGATGGCACTTTATTAGATACTTTACCTATTAGTTTAAAATATAAATTACCAGTTTATGGTATAAATTATGGTAAGTTAGGTTTTCTCACTTGGGGAGATCCACAATATATCATAGAGTATTTGAATGGAATTAAAAACAAGGAATATAAGATTTCTAAAAGGACAACTATAGAGCTAAACATTAAAGATCATACTTCGCTATTTCATAATGCTCTAAACGAGGTAACTATTAAGCAATATAAAGATCATTATTTGATATCTATAGACTTATTAATCAATGATAATTTTGTTTGTTCATATTGGGCTGATGGATTGATAGTAGCTACCCCTACTGGATCTACAGCTTATTCATTAAGTTGTGGTGGTCCTATATTAGAACCTACAGCAGCTAATTTTGTAATTACTCCCATAGCTCCACATAATCTAACAAGTCGTCCTCTAGTGATACGTGATGATACAGAGTTAACGTTAATTGTCAAATATCCTGATATTCCTATTTTATTGACTGCTGATGCTAATAATCATATTATTATGGCTGGCCAACAAATTACTCTGAAAAAATCTAAAAATTATTTCCCATTGATAGAGTTTGAGGATAATTCTTTTTACAAAGTATTAAGAAATAAACTAATGTGGGGACAAGATAATAGAAAGTAGAATTAGTAAAAGGAATAGAAATTTTTTATTTTGTTGATGAATTAAATAAGATTTAATTTTGCATACTGATAAACTTAATTGATGGAAATTTTATATACACCAAAACAAATTAATCTACCTACTATTATATCTGTTGGCACTTTTGATGGTGTGCATCGTGGACATAGATTTGTAATAGAGTATGCCAATGAATTAGCTAAAAGATACCAATATACTAATATGATAATCACATTCGATCCACATCCACGTTTTGTGTTAGCAAAGGAAATACAAGCTCATTTTTTACTGACAACTTTAGAAGAAAAATTAGAGATATTGTCTCGAATACCTGTAGATATTGTATATATTCAAAAATTTACTAAAGAGTTTTCAGAGTTGACACCAGAAGAGTTTATAAAAATTTTAAAAGAAAATTTTAATATGAAAGCTTTAGTTATGGGATATGATCATAGCTTTGGTGTAAATAGATCTGGCTCTTATGAAGATATAAAAGCATTATCATATAAATATAATTTCTTTTTACATAAATTTCAACCTTTTGTAGATGATGGCGTCTTTATCAGCTCAACAAAGATTCGCAATTTATTAATAAAAGGTTTTGTTTCTGAAGCAAATAAACTTTTAGGATATAATTATTTCATTAAAGGAAGAGTGATAGAAGGTAGTAAAATAGGTCGTAAGCTTGGATTTCCTACCGCTAATATTGGAGAAGTAGCTGATGAAAAAATCATTCCTGGTAGTGGTGTATATATAATAAGAGCTTTTGTAGAAGATGAACAATATAGAGGTATAATGAATATCGGCTTTAGACCTACGTTTCAATATTCACATAATAATATTTATCTGGAAGCACACCTTTTCGATTTTAATAATAATATTTATAATAAATCAATCAAAATAGAATTTCTTTTGAAAATACGTGATGAAATAAAATTTGATAATGTAGAGGATTTAATACAACAAATATACAAGGATAGAGAATTAGCGTTACGTTTTTTTGATAGAAATACATAATTTTATTTTATCGCTTTGTGAATAAGACCAGTATAGACTATTGTAATTAAAAATTACACATAAAGATATTTGAATTAGGTGTTTAATAATAACCAAATTATTTTGTGAATGTGCCAGTAATATCTATATTTTTTAAGAATATAATTTGAATTTGAATAAATTTTTATCTAATTTACTTTTCTTTGTCAACCACACAAAGAAAAGTAACAAAAGAAAAGTCTCCGCTCATGCTATTTAGTCATCTTGGGATTTGTTAGATTAGTGGGATAGTAGTTATCTCACTAAATTTACCCCGTGAGATACAGAATAAATTATACATTAAAATTAGAATATTTAATTATCTCACGGGGTAAATTTCTATCATACTCTGTGTTCTTGGTGCATTCTTTGAGAACTCTGTGGTTTATATTTAACTGTCCAATAATAAATAAAATTCATTTTTATAAAATTAGTCTTTTTTAATCTTTACCCACTCAAAACATTATAGAACCGAAAAATTTATTGTCTAAATGCCAATCTTAATTATTTTTTTAAAATAACATTAATGAATGGCAAAAATTTTTTCTTTAAATTTGCCAAATGAATAATTTGTGTAAATAGAGTTTATTATTTATGAGTTTCCCCAAAATTAGTTTGTACCTATTTATTTGGTTAAATTTATTATTTTTAAATTGTCCTGTAAAAGCACAAGTTTTAGTTAGAATAGGCATTAAAAATGATTTACGCAATCTGAAAATCAAAATATCAGAAGGTGATTATGCTCTAACTAACGGGCATGATACGATTTTTTTGAAAAAGAATGATAGTATTACTCTTGATAATAATTCTAATAAATTAAATGTAAGATATGGAGTAGATAATATACAAGGAGACAGCATTTTATTAATTAATAAAAAAGAAAATAGTTCTTTTAGTACCCAAATTAATGGTAAATGGATAGAATATGAAGATAATGCAATATTTTATCCTAAAAATGCTAATAACATTACATTTATAAATCAAATAGATATAGATAAATACGTTGCTTCTGTGATATTATCAGAGACATATCCTAATTTACCTTATGAATTTTATAAAGCCAAAGCGATAGTTGTCCGTACATATACTATTTATATGATAAATATAGAAAAAAAACATATAAATGATAAATATGATTTATGTAATACGACGCATTGTCAGTTGTATAGAGGTAAATGCAATAATCAAACAATAATTAATGCATGTAATGAAACAAAAAATATGATAATTGTAGACAATGATAATTTACCTATTTTGGCTGTTTACCATTCTAATAGTGGAGGACTGACAAATAGTTCAGAAAATTATTGGGGCAAATCTCTTCCATATCTTATTACTAAAAATGATGAATATAGCACTAAATCTAAGAATAGTACATGGACATACACTATGCCCAAAGAGCAATGGCTGTCTTACTTAGCTAAATTTGGCATAGATTCTACAAATAAAAATTTTGAAAATGTTACTAATTTTTACCAACCGTTAAGAAAAAAATTCTTTATAGATACGCTAACATTAAGGAAAATAAGAGAAGATTTCAATCTCAAATCAACCTATTTTAATATTACTACTGAAGGCGACAAAGTGATATTTAATGGACGAGGCTATGGACATGGGGTAGGTTTGAGCCAAGAGGGAGCAATAGAAATGGCTAAAGAAGGTAAAACTTTTACTGAAATTTTAGACTTTTATTATCCAAATACTAAGATCAATACTTTTAATTATTGATGATTATGAATTGGTCAAAAGCACCAATAGTTAGAATAGCATTATTATATATAATAGGTATAAGCATATATCATTTTTGGCCAAATCATAATATTTATTATTTCATAACATTGACTACAACTTTTCTATTATTTATTTCTTATGGTTTTTATCTTTTTTATACTAAATCCATCATATCATCAACGCAATTTTTATCAATAGCTATATTTATTGCCATATTATCATTAGGATATTTTAGAAGTTATTCTATTGATGAAAAGAATAGGGTAGATTACTATGAAAATTATATTGATAAAGCATCATATCTATATGGAGATATACTAAATACAAAGTCTTTTTCTCAAACTAAAACTAAAGCTACAGTAAAGATCAATAAAATGCTAATAGATAGTCAATGGATTAATACCAATGGTAAAGTATTATTATATCTCAACTTACCTCTTGATAGTTTTAATCGTTCAAATCATTCGATTTTATTTAGAAACTCTTTACAATCACCTAACGAAATCAGATTCCCATATGAATTTGATTATGCTAAATATCTAGCAAACCTCCAAATATATCATATCGGTTATATAAATGATTATGATTTCAAAATTGTTGAACGCAAAAGTAATATATTAGAGAAATTTTTAATATTTAGAAATAAACTAATAAAATTAATTTATGAAAATATTCAAGATAACACATCTGCTAACTTAATAAGTGCAATGCTATTAGGATATAAAGATGTAATGGATGCAGATATAATAAAAGACTTTCAACAAGCAGGAGTTGTACATATTTTAGCTATTTCTGGACTTCATGTAGCTATAATTTATGGAGCAATATATTTACTATTTTCATTAATAATTCCATTAAAATATAAAAATAAAATTACAATACCATTAGCAATAATAACATTATGGCTATATACATTTATGGTTGGAGCTATGCCATCAGTAGTAAGGGCTGCCATTATGCTTACACTATTACAAATAGGTCCAGTAATTAATAGAAATGTGAATAAATATAATTCATTAGCAGCGGCAGCATTGATTATTTTAGTTGTTAATCCTTTGCAATTATACTCATTAGGTTTTCAGTTATCCTTTTCAGCTGTATTAGGTATATTCTTTTTTTATACTCCATTAATAAATATTTTCAAAACGAATAAAAAATGGCTTAAATGGGTAATTGGTTCATTATCAGTTACCATGGCTGCACAGTTAGGCACATTACCATTTACATTATTTTATTTTCATCAATTTCCTACTTATTTTATAATTGCAAATTTAATGGCAGTACCATTCGCTTCTTTATTGATTTATGCGGGATTTATTACAATAATATTCTCGTTTATACCCGTAATAGGTGAATTTATTGCAATAATATTTTCATTCTTAGTTAAAATATTTATAAATTTTATCGGAATGATATCTGATTTACCTTACTCTACTATACCTAATATTTTTCTAACGCCATTGTCAGCAATAATGATAGGAATAATAATTATATTGATAACAATTAAAATTTATTTTAAAGAAATAAAAATTTTTCCATATTTATTAACTGCTGTCTTACTCTTTGGTATAACCTATAATTTTTCGTTAATAAAAAGAATTCAATACAATCCCTCTTTTGAATCATTAAATTATAAATATGCAATAATTGGGCAAAAAGAACAACAAAAATTTAATTATCTTGTTATTAAACCAGATTCAGTAGATTTACCAAATGTTCAGTCAAAAATAGATGATTTTTGTACATATTATTTCTGTAAAGAAAAAAATAAATATGAAATAAATGAAAAAGTAAAAACTCATTCATTTTATATTAATAATCCTATAATTTCTAATGCTGATGATGTATATATCATAGGAAATAAAAAAGAAATAAATAGCCTGCCAGATAGCATAGATTTTAAAAAAATAGAAATAGACAAGTGGAAACTAAAATTTCAGTAAGATATTGATATATAGTATATTAGTTGATTACATCTAATTTGATTGAGCTATATACTATACTATAGATAGATTTATCTAAAAAAAACTGCTAACCAAATAGTAGGTTTGTATTTATGAGTATAAGCTACTCTATGTTTCTCATGAGCAGGTATGAGTAAGCAATCTCCTTTTTGTAGAGTAATTTTTCTATCTATAAATTCTAATTTAGCCTTACCTTTTAGCAACATTATCCATTCATTCTCATCTTGATCATACCAAAAATCTGGGGGACTTTGCTGCCCAAAGGAAATAATTCGTTCTATTCTAATGGAATCATTATTTAGAACATTAAAATAATTTTCAATGGATTTATTTTTAATCGTATAATGAAAAAAGTTAAATATTTTCTCCTTCATCTAACAAATCTAAAAAATTAATTGATCCTGCTCCCTCCCTAACTAAAACGGGTATTTCACCAGTAGCATCTATCACAGTACTAGGTATGAGACCACCTGGACCTCCATCTATAACAGCATCTACTAAATCCATATACATTTCATAGATAAGCTCTGGATCTGAAATATATTCATTGCCTATCTGCTCATTTACTTTAATAGAAGAAGAAACTATGGGATGCCCAATAGTGTCTACAATGGCGTGAACAATTTTATTATCTGGTACACGTATTCCAATAGTTTTTCTACGATTTTCTAAAATTTTAGGTATTTTATTATTAATAGGTAAAATAAATGTATATGGACCTGGTAAGACAGATTTCATTAATCTAAAAATTTCATTAGGAATAGGTTTAGTATATTCACTTAGAATAGATAAATTAGAGCCTAAAAACGAAAAAGTAGCTTTATTGAAATCTATTTTTTTTATCATAGAAATTTTTTCTACTGCAGATTTATTAAATGGATTAGCAGCAAAAGCATAAACACTATCTGTAGGAATAATCACAATACCACCTCCATTTAGTATCTCTACTATTTTATTAATTTGCCTTTGTTGAGGATCTTCTGGATGAATCTTTAATAACATATTTTTTTATTTTATTAATTATCAAATTTGTTATATATTTTAAACGAAATGTCAATCAATGATGTTTATTGTATTTTTAAAAAAAGTTAGGAAAGTGCTCATATTAGTGATAAGGCCATCAGCACCTAAAATAGCTATTTGAGATAACTCTATAGAACTAGAAATCTGGTCAGCTAAAATAAAAGTATCATATCCTTGCTCATTATATATATTAACAATCTGAGAAATTAAATGCATAGAATCGATACCTGATTGCTTGGTGTTTATAATAGGTATATTAATATAAGAAGCACCTGCCTCAGCAGCTAAAATTGCTTGAGAAGAGGACATAATGCTATCACATAAAGTGTTAATTTTTTGTTTTGATAAATTAATAATAGCTTTTATTCCATCAGTAGTAGCAGGCAATTTTACAGTAATAAGTTCATTAATAGACATTAAAATATCTACTTCTCTTAAAATATCTTCATAATTTTTAGCTTTAATATTTACTAATAATTCTTTTTTAATTAAATTGCAGATAGAATTATAATGAGTTAAAATCTGATTATTATCTTTAATACCTAAAGCTTCTATATCAGATAGATCAATATTAATACCACTTATTATATCAAAATCTTTAATAATTCTAACATCTTCGATATTTATTGTATTAATAAATAATTTCATAATAGAGTAAAATTTTTAAAACAATAAAAAGGGGTAAGCACCTTACATCACACCGCTACGACCACTTACCCTTGCTTCCTCTCGGACCTGGGGGAGTTCGCAGGAGCTGGTTGTGTAAGACTTACCCCAATTGCAAAGATACATAAATTTTTTTATTTAAAAAAATTATTAATTATCTTAACCTACTAGCACTGCTAATTTTTTGAATATCTGATCTAATATATTTATTTGCTAAAATTATCATTATAAAAGAAATAATAGGTATTAAAACACCAAAAGTATCATATTTAAATAAAAAACCGTTTTTAGCCCAGATATCAGGTATTAGCAACATACCAAGTAATAAAAGTACATTAAGGAAAAAAGCTACAGCATTTAACCTTAATTGAACTACCAAATTTCTAACATAATAAATAATAATGGGTATTAATAAAACCATTAAAATATGAACTACCATCAAAGTATATAACCAGCCGATAGGATGAACCGGAGAATTAGTATCATAAATAGAAAGAGGTATAAAACTAGGAGTTAATAACTTAATAAAGGGTATAAAGAATAATAAAATCAATAAAATCCAGGCGATGAACAATACGATGTTTTGTTTTCTAAAAAGCATAGGCAAAAATTTTTTACAAAAATATTAAAAAATTATGTATTGATTGAAAATGTGGGAGAAATAAAATAATTATTGTTTGGAAATTTATTTGATTACATTTCCAAATTTTAATTAATTTTATAAAAAATAATTAATTATGAAACAATTAGTTGATAATCTAGTAGAACATTTATCTATGGGCAAACAAGAGCATTTAGCATTCCTCGATGGACTTTTTTACCTATTAAAACAAAAAGATGCAGATGTAGTAGACTACCAAGGTCTCAAGGCTCAAAGTGTATCGCCACAATGTCCCAAATGTGAGAGCATAAACATTATAAAGAATGGTCATCAACAAGGTCAGCAGCTCTATCAATGTAAAGAATGTGGCAAAAACTTCCGAGTTACAACCGGTACTTTTGTTTACAATCTGCATAAAAAAGAATTAATGCTGGACTACATTCTCTGTATGCTCGAAGGAAAAAGTTTACGCCAATGTGCTAAAGAAATAGGAATAGATCTAACGACAAGTTTCGAATGGAGACATAGAATATTGACAGCATTGAGGAGCTTCGATGATAATGTTAACTTTTTTGGGATAATGGAACTCGAAGAGTTGCTGATGAAATATTCAGAAAAAGGTAGAAGATATAAAAGCAAAGAAGAATATTTGATAGCTCAGGAGAAGAAGCAGCACAATGTGGCAGTGCTAGCGATGAAAGACAGAAGTGGCAATATGCTATTCAATCTAATATGCTTTGATAAAATAAAGAAGGTGAAAATAGAAAAGATATTAAGAAAAAAAGTATCTACAAGTAGCACTATATGTGGAGAAGATAGGAAAGAATTCAAGAAATTTAGGTCAAAGAATTTAAAGAGTAAGACAGTAAAAAGAGAACTAGTGAAAGATCAGAATGATACATACAACATAAATACAGTGAGACAGCATACAGTAAGGTTTGCGAAGTGGATAGACAAGCAGTTTAGAGGAGTAGCTACGAAATATTTACAGAGTTATATAATGTGGTATATAGTGAAGCACAAGTATTTATTAAATAAATTAATAGAGGATGTGGGGAGGATATTAAATTTAGCGGCGTCAGATAGGCGTGCATGGTACGAATATATTAAGCTTAGAAATAAACCAATAGAAAACCTAACATAAATATTATTTTTCTATTCATAATCTCCCATTTTATATTTCTCTCTAGATTTAATTTTTATAATTACTTTAGATATAATTATATTAATTATCAGTGTATTTTTTTAAATTTTAATTTCTAAATAATCAATTTTTTTTATTAAATTAATCATTTATTTAAAAAATTATTTTAAATTTGCAATAAATAAAAAACAAATGAATAATAAATTTTTATTAATTAGCATTTTATTAATTTTTTCTCAAATTTTATTTAGTCAAACTATTAATTATAATCCACCAGAGGGAATTGAATATATAGATAATTCTGCAACAAATGATATTTATAATTATCAAGATTCATTAGGATTTATTAATATTCAAATAAAAATTCTTCCAAATAAAAATTTTGAAAATTTTAAAAAGAATTTTGATACAAATAATTTTTTTCAAAAAAATAATATCATTCCACTATTAATTGAAAATAATTATCAGATAGATTATAAAAGTGGAATATTATTAAAAGGATATATTTTGATAAATGAAGGTGATAAAAAAATTAATATTATTAGAACAACATATTTTACAGGCGATGACTCACATATAGTAATATTAACAGCGGCATATCCCAATGAAATAGATGAAATCTTTTTCACCTATCTAACAGAATCATTTAAAACTTTAGAAATTAAAAATTAAAACAAATATATAATATGAGAAAAATATATATTTTATTATTTATTTTGCCAATAAATATTTTTTGTCAAACATATACAGTACATCACCCTATCGATTGGGCTTTGAATCATCAATATATGTGGGGGCCTAATGGTAGTACTTGGAGTTTGAATATACACCAAGATATTTTCAATTATACTTTTAGCGAAAACCAAACTTTTGGGCACATTGAAGATCTAGGAATTTTAGGAGACTGGGGAGCAGAATTTGATTTAAATGCATATTTATCTATGGCACTAACATATTATGCTAGTGGATTTAATAATGGATGGGTAGATATTAATTATCCAGTTGATATTACTCTCACATTTCCTGATTATGGTACAATCATTCCAGGTCAATGGGCTACTATAAACTCCGATTATACAGTTTTGCCAAGTGCTTACTTAAATCCTCATTTCCCTGAAGAAGGAATTATAGGAATGAATTTTTCATTTGGCGCAAATATAGATTTAAGTGGACAGTTATGTGTCGGAGGTTGTACTCCAATAAATATTTTTAATGTGGGTGTCCCCTATGATTCCTTAACATTAATTGAGTTAAATACTTATACTGGGATTGCCACTTATCCATGTATTGTAAATGATTATCCTGATATATGTCAAAGTCAAGTTATCCCACTTATTATTAATGATATAGGTGGAATAGGTCTATCTCTATGGGCTGATATACCATATATTGCTTCATACAATGATTACATATTACCTAATAAATGCTTAATAGCTAAAGGACAAGATTATTACATGACTCTAGGACTAGATATAATACAATTTATCCAATTTATGGGAGAAATAATAGGAGGGTCTACTGCAGATGCTATTAATGACTTTATTGATCTTTTGAGCGGTACAATTCAAATTGTTAATGATGCTAATATTAATATTAGCTTAGATTATACCTTAATAGATCAAGCAAGCTTATTTACTAATCATTATTTACATCAAGATTTAACTTTTTGCCCTACTTTATATACTACTTTTCATTTCCCAACACCTGTTCAATATGAAGAAGTTGATACTAATAATAACATTGTTCAAAGTGGCATAAATGATACAATTACTTTCAAAGTTGGTAATAATCTGAATATTTTATGGCCTTGTTTCGGACTGGATAGTTTATCTACTGGACCAATATTACATTTTATGGAAAATGAATTCAATAATCATGTATGGGATAGTATAGTTCTTAATTTTGGTATTACTGGTTTGGATTTTACTCTTAATATTGATTTAAATTTAATAAAGCAAGCAATAAATGATTTACCTCATTTATGTGTAGATATAGATGAAGTTAATGAAGCATGTTTTAGTGGACAACAACAAAATTTATCAGCTGATAAAGCTAATTTTAGTTTTCATTTCGGTCCTTTTCTAGATGATACCTTGCATATAACTGATTTTGCTTTGACATGGATGGATGATACATGGGAAATAGCAGGATTTCATGATTCTATATTTCCACCAGAACTAATGACTTCTGCTCCATCATTAAATATGAATATTGTAGGGGATACAGTTTTATGCCAAGGTATGACAAATGGAGTAATAATAGCTTGGGGAAATAATGGTATGCCTCCATATAATTTTCATTGGTCTACAAATCGAGATACTATTACAAATATTCCAATTGATTCAATAATGGTAGGAGTGGGTACTTATAGTGTTACAATAACAGATGAAGGCGGCTGCAGTGTGAGTGATAGCGTAAATGTTGCTAGTAATCCACCAATATATGTGAATTTAGATAAAGTTGATATTTGGTGTGAGCATGATTCAACGGGTATAATAATGATAAACGCTAATGGTGGCACACCACCTTATAATTATACACTCTTGCCTAATAATATCAATTCTAACTTAAATATTTTCGATAGTCTACCAAAAGGTAATTATACAATATACGTTTATGATGATTATGGTTGTTATGTTAATGATAGTATTTCTCTAATTGAACTTCATGACTTACCACCTGTGAATATTATGGCAGAACCTACCATTGGTTGTCAACCACTATATGTACAATTTGTTGAAACTAATTATGAATATTTTCCTACTAATAAATATTTATGGAGTTTTGGTGATACTATTTATAATCCTTTACATAAATTTAATACACCAGGGAATATAGATGTTTGGCTTACTGTAACCAATGAATTTGGTTGTGATACTACAGCTCATTATGAAGATTTAATAACAGTTTATCCTAGACCAAATGCTAATGGATATATATATCCAACGATAATATATGCAAGTAATGATCCTACCTACACTATTCAATGTTATAATGAAAGTAATGGAGATACTCATATATTATGGGATTTTGGAGATTCTACAACGTCTACTATAGATTATGTATCTCATTCATATATGAATGAAGGTGAATACACTATCACGCTAGTTGCATTTAATGGATGGGGATGCTCAGATACTAGTTATTATGATGTGGTCTTATTAGATGATATATTAAAAATCCCTAATGTAATTACTCCTAATAGTGATGGCATAAATGATGTATTTTATATTGAAAATATTGATAAATATCCTTATTCTGAACTTACTATTTTAAATAGATGGGGAAATACTGTTTATGAAGCTAATGGTTATGATAATACTTGGGATGCTAAAGACCAGCCAGGTGGTACATATTATTATGTTTTATTTACAGGAAATGGACCAAACAATCCTAATAAAGTATATAAAGGTTCAATTACAGTTGTAAAATGATTTAATTTTTAATAAATGAAGAATTATTTAGTCTTATTTTATTTATTTTTAACTAACATAAGTTTTACTTATGGGCAATTGGTAGTAAGCATTTCACCGAGTGACACATCTATTTGTAATGGCGATATTATTAGTTTGAATGCAAACAGTAATATTCCTGGCACTACATATTTATGGTCTAATGACAGTACTACAAATTCTATTAATGTATCTCCTACACTTACAACTACTTACACAGTTACAGGAACATCTCCAGCTAGTGAAACTGCTTCTGCGACAGTAACGATAACAGTTTTACCTAAACCTAATCTATCTTATTCAGCTACTACAACTGTTTTTTGTGATATTGGCGGTAATGATACCATAACTGTTAGTTCTGATATTCCAGGAACAAATTACAATTGGAATACTGGCGATAATACAAATCAAATAATAATTTCTGTTGATACTTCTTCACTTTTTCAAGTTACAGGCACGGCACCCAATGGATGCTATTCTACTTTATCAATATTTATTTTAATAGCAAGTAGTCCAACTATTTCGACTACTAATGATACAATTTGTAATGGTGAAACTGGTACAATTTCAGTAACTGGCGACGCCATTGGCTATCAATGGAATAATGGTAGCAATCAATTTTCATTAAATTTGAATCCTACTACAACTACTATTTATACAGTTACAGGTACTAGTTCTTTAGGATGTACTGCTAGTGCTACAGCTACTATTGTAGTAAATCCTTTACCTAATATTACTATTATAGCCAATCCTTCTACCGTATGTGAAGGTTCTTCAGTCGATATTACCGCTAACGGAGCTAATAGTTATTTGTGGTCAAATGGGCAAAATACTCAAACTATCAATCCAATTATTAATCAACAAACTACATTTAGCGTTACTGGTACTAGTCTTGAGGGTTGTACTGATTCAAATTCAATTACTATAAATATTTATTCCTTGCCTACTATCACTGTAAATAATCAAACTATATGTCTAGGAGATACAGCTATTTTATCTGCACAAGGAGCTACAAATTACAGCTGGAGCAATGGACAAAATACTAATACTATTCAAGTAAATCCAACAACTACTACCACATATTCTGTTACAGGAACAGATAATCATGGTTGCACAAACAGTGCAACTGCTATCGTAACAGTATTAACCAATCCACAACTTGTTGTTAATGATACTGCAATTTGCATTGGTGATACAGCATATCTACACGTAACTGGTGCAGATAATTATCATTGGAGTAATGGTAGCAATAGTGCAAATTTAATGATTATACCTAATCAAACTACTACATATACTGTAACAGGTTTCCTTGGAACAAATTGTAGTTCATCTGCCACAGTTACTATTACTGTAAATCCTCTACCTAGCTTTGACATAAATACTCAACCAGCTTATTGTAATGCCAATAATGGATTAGCAGAAATCACTAATTTGACTGGTACTCCACCATATCAATATTTATGGAATACTATTCCTCCAGCAACTACACAAACTATTACTGAGCTAAGTGGTGGGGTATATTTTGTAACTGTAACCGATGCTAATGGTTGTAGAACTGTTGGGCAAACCTTCATTGAAACTAAGCCACCTTTTACTTTTACAACACAATCTTCTCCAGAACATTGTGGAAATCGAGATGGTACAATTATTATAAACGTTACTGGTAATTTATTCCCTATTTCTTATCATTGGAGTCATAACTCTATTTTAGATACTAATGAATTATATAATTTGCAAAGTGGTACTTATTTCGTGACTATAACAGATGATTTATGTACTCAAGAAGCTAGCATCAATGTTCCCTATTGGTCTGGACCTAATGCTAGATTTACTCCAAGTGTTTATACTTGGTATATGGATGGTGAACCTATTGAATTTTATAATTATACTATAGGAGCTACAAATTATTTATATGATTTTGGTGATGGCACTTATAGCGAAGAAGCTAATCCAACTCATAGATATACAAATGATGGCACTTTTGTAGTTACTTTGTATGCTACAGATCAATATAATTGCACATCCGTATATGAAGATTCAATCGTTGTTATTGAGAATTTTCAAATATTTATACCTAATGCCTTTACACCAAATAGAGATAATCTAAATGATTATTTTACTCCATTTATACAGGGGATAGATACAGAAAGTTATGAAATTTTTATCTATAGCAAAACGGGTAAATTAATGTTTCATACTACTGATATTAATAAGCCGTGGGATGGCAATATTGCTGACAAAAATGATAGAGAAATAAATTCTAATACCTATATCTATGTAATAAAATTTACAACTTTAAATATGAAAGATAAAATTTATAGAGGAGTTATTAATGTTATTCATTAATAAAATATACTTTTATTTTAAATTAAAAATAAAATATTATATATTATAGCTAAAATATTTAAAAAATAGAGATAATTAAAAAAATATATTAAATTTGTTTAGAGAAAAAATTGTTTATAAAATTTAAAAATATTATATATGAAAAAATTTCTTTTGTTATTTGCATTTTTATTAAATTTTTTAAATTTAAATGCACAATATTCTACCTTAGGAAATGATTTTTGGGTATCTTTTATGCAAAATTATAATGTTCCTACCAATTGTATTATCTATATTACATCTCCACAAGGTGCAACAGGTACTGTAAGTATGCCTGGTAGTGGATGGAGCCAAGATTTCACTGTTGGAGCTAACGCATCGATAGGAATTCAAATACCTGCTGCTCAAAATCCAAATATTGAGAATAGTAATGTGGTTTTAAATAAAGGTGTTCATGTAGTATCTAACAATCCTATAGCAGTATATGCTGCTAATCAAAGAAATGCTTCCTCAGATGCCACTTTAGTCTTGCCAGTACAAGCTCTTGGTGACCAATATATGATAATGTCATATACAGTATTATCAAATAATCCATCTGAATTTATAATTATTGGTATAGAAAATAATACATCTATACAAATAATACCTAAAGCTGCTGTAATAGGAGGTGTAGGAGCAAATGTACCATTCGACATTACATTAAATGCTGGAGAAGTTTATATGGTCCAATCTTATGGCGATCTCACTGGTTCCACTGTAAAAGCAACAAATCTAAATTCTTGTAATAATTTCGCAGTATTTGCTGGTAATAAATGTGCTAATGTACCAACCACATGTTCATATTGTGATCACCTATATGAACAAATGCTACCTTTAAAAACATGGGGTAAAAATTATATTACTTCACCTCTAATGACTCGTAGTAGTGACCAATTTAGAATATTAGCAATGGAAAATTCTACATCAATTCAGATAAATGGTGGAACACCAATTAATTTAAATGCTGGCCAATATTATGAAACTTCTTTAAGTCAAGCTTCTTTTATTACATCAAATAATCCTATATCTGTTGCTCAATATAGCCAAGGTACATCTTGCGATAATGTTACTTCTGATCCATTTATGATAATTTTATCTCCTGTTGAGCAATTTATTGATAATATTGTTTTTCAAGCTTTTAGTACTAGTGTAATTAATCAATTTTATACTAATATTATTACTAAAACAGCCAATACTAACTTGGTTACTTTAGATGGTAGTACTTTAACTGGATGGTCAACTGTACCATCAAATAATTTATTTTCATACATAAGAATAAATATTGATCAAGGAACTCATATTCTAGATTCGGATAGCGGATTTACAGCTATAGTTTATGGCTTTGGTAATGTAGATTCTTATGGTTACTTGGCTGGAGCCAATGTTAAAGCTCTACAAATAGAGCTATCTATTGTAATTAATAATGATACTATACCATATAGCTTATTCCATGATACTATTTGCAATAACCAATTAATAACATTTATAGCTGATACATCTTCTCATATTTACAATATACATTGGGATTTTGGTGATGGTAATACTGCAAATGGAGTAAATATTTCACATAGTTATCAATCTTCAGGTACATATAATTTAACAATGTATTTTACAAGACCTGAATCTTGTATGGAAGATTCTATAAGTACTTTTTTAAACATTAATGACATCTCTGTACAAATAACTCCAAACAATCCTCAAATATGCACTGGAAATTCTATAGTTTTAAATGGCAGCGGAGCTAGTACATATAGTTGGAGCACAGGAGACAGCACAGCAAGTATAACAGTAACACCAAATGCAACGACGACATATACTGTAACGGGAACAAATGGAGTAGGATGTTCAAATACTGCAACTGTTACAATTACAGTGAGTTCTTCACCAACAATTAATGTTACAGCTACACCATCGTCAATATGTTCAGGTGACACCTCAGTATTAACGGCAAGTGGAGCAAGTTCATATAGTTGGAGCACAGGAGACAGCACAGCAAGTATAACAGTAACACCAAATGCAACGACGACATATACAGTAACAGGGACAAATGCAGGATGTACAGGCACTGCCACTATAAGTGTAACGGTAAATCCATTGCCGACGGTAAGTATTGATCCTTCACAATTATCGATTTGTATTGGCTCAAGTACAACATTGATAGCTAATTCTGATATACCTGTCACATCTTTTGTTTGGAGTAATAATTTCACGGGAAATAATATTACTATAGCACCATCTACATCTACAACGTATTCTGTTACAGGAACTACTAATGAAGGTTGTACTGGCACAGCAGAAGTTACAATAACTGTTCATCCATTGCCAACAATTCATTATACCACTACACAATCACATTGTGGACAATCAGATGGGAATATAATAACCAATGTAACTGGTGGTATTCCTCCATATGTTTATCAATGGTCTAATGGAGCGAATAGTGGAAATTTAAATAATATTTCTGCTGGAAATTATAATTTAACAGTTATCGATGCTAATGGATGTAGCTCATCTATTTCTATAACGCTGACAGAAGCCCCTATGCCTCAAGCAAATTTTGCACCTAAACCACAAATCACAACTATTGAAGATCCAATAATATATTTTGAAAACTATTCTACTGGTGCGAGTTTTTATGAATGGGATTTTGGTGATGGAAATATATCAACAGAATATTCTCCTACATATTCATATACAAATCCTGGTGAATACCATGTTATTTTATTAGTATCAGACGAATATGGATGTGTAGATACAGTGGGAGCAAATATAATTATTAAAGAAGAGGCTAGTACCTTTTATATTCCTAATGCATTTACACCAAATGGAAACGATTTAAATGAATTATTTAATATTAAGGGGACTAACATAAATCCGAATACTTTTGAAATGAGAATTTATGATAGATGGGGAAAACAATTATTCTATACTATAGATATAAATCAAGGGTGGGATGGTACATTCAATGGTCAATTAGTAAAATCAGATAGTTATGTTTATGTCATTAAATTTGCTGATTTAGAAAAAGGAGAATTTCATAATTTAATTGGGAAAGTATTAGTTATATATTAATGGGCTTATAAAAGTTTGGTTCTATAACGTTTTATATGGGTAAAAATTAAAAGAGAATAATTTTATATATTATTGGACAGTTAAATATTAACCTAATAATTCTTAAAATATTATGATATAAAATATTAATTAGTCATCCCTTAAAAAGTCAATTTGAATATTTTATTTTAAAAAAAATAAAGAAAAATTGA
>LFTI01000078.1:2799-3083 GCA_001513285.1 Rikenellaceae bacterium DTU049 | reverse complement strand
ACACCATCTCGAGTCATTTTATATCCCACATTATCTACAATATAATAAATAATAAATAGAATAACAGAAATTACAATGGGAGTACCCAAGCCTCCTTTTCTAACAATTGACCCTAGTGGTGCACCAATAAAGAAAAATATCAAGCAGGTAAAGGGAATCGTAAACTTTCTGTGCCATTCCACCCAGTGCCTGTTTATAGTTTTTTGGGTAGTTGTTTTATTTAATGATTTGAATAAAAACTCATTACTGTTATTATCTGCTTTCATGAATGCATTCTGCAGTAT
>LFTI01000078.1:0-2741 GCA_001513285.1 Rikenellaceae bacterium DTU049 | reverse complement strand
CTGAATTTATTGCCGCAGTAATAATAGAGTCTTTTTTATCGTTCTCATAGCTATTTCTAAAAGATAAATATGAGTGGTTCTTCATCATATCTCGGTCAACTACATTCACACTATCCATAATCTGTCTCATCGAGTCTATTGATATAGATAGCTTCGAGAGGTTTTTAGAAACATAATTACTCGTCGAGCTACCCTCAATAACATCTTCACCCATACGCGAAAAGTTGGCATCGTAAGGGATCATCATCGTCTTCTCCTTGAAGTTTTCTCTTGAGTATGGAACAAAATCCTGATCGTATTTAACTGTTTTTCCTTGATTCCAATTCTGAAATTGCTGACCACTGTACATTTTGAAGATTACCATAGTTTTATCTTCATTTGAAGTCATCTCGGCAGAGTCACATACAATAACAGCCATATTATTAAAACCACTAGCTATATCATAAATCAACACATCATATAGCATACCAGTCTTCTGATCTTTATTTTCAACATAAAGATTATAACCATCAATTTCTTTATAAAAAACACCTTCAGGTATATCAATCTCCGGCGAGGCTTGTCTTATAGATATCAGTAGTGTGTAGAACTTTGTCTGTATTATTGGAATAGCATTATTCTGAAAAAAAAAGGCCCCAACGCTTATACATAAAATAAGTATAATAAGTGGCTTCATAATTCCAAGGAGCGGGATACCGGCCGATTTAATTGCCAGAAGTTCAAGGTTTTCACCCATACTCCCAAAAACCATTAATGATGCTAATAATATAGATAGTGGAAGAGCAAGTGGTATAAGGTTTAGGGCAGCATATAAAAACATTTCACCCAGCACATTAAGGCTCAAGCCCTTCCCAACCATATCCTCAACATATTTCCAAAGAAATTGCATCAACACCAAAAACAGGCATATAGCAAATGTCATTAAAAATACAGGAATAAAGGTCTTTAGAATATAACTGTATAAACGTTTTATGTGGAAATCTTTTCTCATTAACCGTACAAAAAGAGACTCATTTTAATCTCTGCAAAGATAATAAAAAATAAGCTAGTATACACCAAGTCTTCTTTTCATCTCTTCAACCTGAGACTCCCATAACGTAATAGCATCCCCTTTCTCGTCGGGCTCAGCAAAGTCGGTAACTTCTAGTGTCATGTCACCCGACAAATCAAGTTTTCGCAACCTGAATTCAAAATAAACTGATTCATCATCACCAATCCATCTGTATCGGATATTAAACTGAGGCTTGCTATGAACTATTTCTGCCTGACTATCACTTTTACCCCAAGTAAATGTGTAAACAGACTCTGTATCATTCATGGCAACTTCATCCGCAAACCACTCCGAAAGACCATCTATCTGACTAATCATACGCCATAAACTATTCTGACTGGCGTTACGCATAAGAAACTCGATATGGAACTTTTCTTGTAACATGAATCATTTTAAAAATGAGTTGCAATTTACAAAATTATTTTTTAATTATTCCATATCGAGCAGTCTAATTTGATTAACTAATTGGTTTGTACTCTACAAATGCCTCTATCGCCTCATATGAAGCAAGTCCAAGCTTCCAATACATATCGGCGGTAGCACGGTTTCTAGCCTCAGAACGCTGCCAGAACAGCCTCTCATCGTCTCCCAAGAATGGAGCACTCTCCATTTGCGATTGATGCTGTAAAATTGCATTTCTTTTTTGACGTAGTTCTTCAGGTGAAAGTGGAACAGCCATTTCAATATGATCAATCTCCCACTCCATCCAAGCTCCTCTATACATCCAAATTCTACAATCTTTATACCAATCTTCAACTTTTAAAATATCAATTGCGGCAAGAATAGCATCCAAGCACACCTTGTGTGTACCATGAGGGTCGGCTAGGTCTCCTGCAACATATATTTGATGAGGTTTTATTGTTTCAATAAAATCTTTCATTATATGAACATCTTTTTCCGAGATAGGATTCTTTTTCACTCTACCTGTTTCATAAAATGGAAGATCAAGAAAATGAACATTCTCATTAGATAGACCCACATACCTGTCGGCCGAACGAGCTTCCTCTCTTCGGATTCTAGATTTTATGAAAAGTATTTCCGGTGTATCCAAATCTTCTTTGGTCTTTTCATGCATCAAAAAATGAAGAATTTCATCATATTTTTTCTGTAGCTTAACACTTTCAACATCAAACTTATTGTTCAAGCTTTTCAAAACAGAAATATATCTTATCACCTCCTCGTCGCCCACTGCAATATTTCCAGAGGTTTGATATGCCACGTGCACTTCATGTCCTTGGTTAACCAATCTCTGAAATGTACCACCCATAGATATTACATCATCATCGGGGTGTGGACTAAAAATAATAACCTTTTTAGGATACGGAGTAGCTCTTTCGGGTCGGTTAGTATCATCAGCTTCAGGTTTACCACCCGGCCATCCGGTAATGGTATGCTGCAGATCATTAAAAATTTTTATATTCACATTATAAGCCGATCCGTATAAAGCTATCAGCTCACTAAGACCATTCTCGTTATAATCTTTATTGGTGAGCTTTAATATTGGTTTATCTACAATACTACACAGCCACACAATTGCTCTTCTAATTAATTTACTATCCCACTCGCAATTTGTCACAAGCCATGGACGACTTAATCTTGTAAGTTCAGATGCTGCTGCAAGATCAACATAAACAGTTGCTTCAGGATGAGTTTGCAATACCGATCCCGGCACCGAATCTAAAACTGCTCC
>LFTI01000076.1 GCA_001513285.1 Rikenellaceae bacterium DTU049 | reverse complement strand
TATGATTTATTTCTTATGTGCTAAACTAAAATTTGATTACCCACACTATCCGTTATAGAACCGAAAATAATGTTAATTTTACAATAAATGATAAAAAATATATATAATTTAAAAAAATAAATTATTTTTGCAAGTTAAAAAAAAATTAAAAAATAATTATGAAAGAAAATTTGATAAGATTAGGAATTTTTTATGATGGTAATTATTTATTACATGTTAGCAATTATTATAACTATTTTCATGAAAGGAAAAGTAGAATCAGTTTGCATGGTTTACATAAATACATCAAATATTATGTATCGAGTATAGAAGATATAGATACTAAATATGTAACAATTACTGAAAGTCATTATTTCAAGTCTAGACTAAGTGTAAAAGAAGTTGGTAATAAGCAAAATCAATTATTCTTTGATAGACTATTTGATGATGTTTTAATGATGGAGAATGTAGTAGCACATTATCATCCAGTGAGGAATATCCAAGGAATAAAAATGGAAAAAGAGATAGGGATGAATCTGGCTCTACATGCATATGAGATTGCGAGTAATAAGAGAATAGACTTATTAGTTTTAGTAGCATGCGATGGCGATTATGTGTCATTGATCAAAAAAATTAATGGATTGGGAATAAAAGTATTATTGATATCATGGGACTTCGAGTATACTGATGATCAAAATTATTTGAGAATGACTAAAACCTCACAAGATCTAATAGAAGAAGCCACATATCATTTAGCTTTAAATGAAATAATAGATGATCCAGCAAATAAAGGTAATTCATTTGTAGAAGGCTTATTTGTTTCTAAATTAGATCGCAGATATGATATTCCTCAATATTTTGATGAGGTAGGCAATGAAGATTTATCTACATTAGAAAGAGACAATCAAATACATGAAAGCTCAATATTATCTCTAAAAAATGGGTATGGATTTATAAAATATCCTCCTAATAATTTATTTTTTCACTATCAATCAGTACAAGATGCTGATTTCAATGAGTTACAAATAGGTGATGAGGTGCTCTTTGAAATTGCTAAAAAAGATAATGGCGAAGAGCTTGCAATTAATGTAAGGCTTAAAAAAACTAATTCAATTGAAAATTTAGAATTTTAAAAAAATTAGAATTTTTTTATCAAGACTTTCATTTGTCAGTAAGTGCAAACTTCAGTATTTTTGATAGATTTAGGTTCATTGATGATAATAATTCTCATCTACATTATATACTTCTTTGCTTGTTTTTTTGTCAAACAAAAAATATTTAGACATACCACTGGCTTTGATTTCGCCATTTTGAATGATTTTAGATTCGATGAAAGCAATATTTTTTTTATATTCAATTAATTTCCCTTGAATATAGATTTTTTCATTAGTTGAAATTTTTTTATGATATCTGACATTTAGCTCTACAGTCATACCGGCTCTGCAAATTTTAGATACTATCACCCAGCTGCCAACCTCGTCTAATAATGTGGCTACTATTCCGCCATGCAGTACTCCGTGCCAGCCTTCATAATTTTTGTTTGCTTTCCATTCTGACTCTACATAGTCACCATAATCGTAAAATTCTAAATGCAATCCGACTGGATTCCTATCAGAGCATCCAAAGCAGAAATCATCTTGCTGATTCAAAGATTCCTTTTTTATTTTTTTCATTTCATAAATTTTTTTGCATATTCATCGATGAAATCTTTTTCTTCTTTTGATAAAGAGCTTTCACCTTCTTTTTTTATTTTTTCTAAAATTCTATTAATTTCATTTTCTATTTCTTTTCTCTTATCATAATAGTCATAGTCATTAATTGGAGGTTTCTCATGTAGTATGTTTTTTTTATGAGAAAATTTTTTTGATAATTGAGTAGTTATAAATCCTAATATTGCTGCTATAATAGATACTACTATTGCACTCAAAAGCAGATCCATATTAGTAAATAATATTATTATAATGTATAACAATAAAAATATGTTAGAAATAGTTCCTAGATTAATCTTTCTATTTTTAAATCGCAAATAAATACCATTATTTGATATGATAGCCCAGGATAATATTGCACAACTAAATAATGTTAGCCCACCCCAATTATGTAAATTAAATGACCATTGTATAGCTGCTAAACCGCCGCCAAAGCTTGCTAAAAGCCACAATATTATAAATTCCCACCATTTAATATTTGTCAATAAATATCTAGCACTAAGATATAATATTAAAAAATTCAACCCCAATTCCCATAAATATACATGAATAAAAGGGTGTAATAGTAATGTAAAGAATAGATTATTTGTGTTAGGTAATAAAAATGTAATAAGGGCATCTGGGAATATTACTAATAATATAGACAATATTATAGAAATAATTAAAATGCTATAAATAGTTATTCTTTTCCAAGACAGATGCATAGTAAAAAATAATTTTTTAATAATAAAATTTATATGGTTTAAAGCGATAGCCCCAGATGAGCATTAGAATAAATCCGAATAACATACCTCCTAAATGAGCGAAATGAGCTATGCCACCGTGTGGCTGATAAACACCAGCAAAAAATTCAAAAGCACCATAAATAATGACCAAAACAATAGCTCTCACTGGTAAAAGTCCATAAATAAATACTGGAACATTAGGAAACATAAGTCCAAATGCAAGTAGAATACCAAAAACAGCTCCTGAAGCTCCTACCATTGGCACATTTATCATCATTGCTAATAAACTATTCAAAGAATTAACTGTAAGTGGTGCTACGGAATCCCAATTTCTTAGTAATTCATTAACCTTATTAGGATCATAAATGTTAGCGAAATATTTATCTAAAATTGCAATGAAATCTTGTTGATTTAAAGTTTGAGAATATAGCGTAATAGCTTTTTGAATGTTAGTAAATTCTATATAATTAACTCCTAACTGAAATAAGGAAGCTCCTAATCCAGTAATAAAGTAAAAAATTAAAAATTTCTTTGCCCCCCATACGTTTTCTAGCATATATCCAAACATCCATAGAGCAAACATATTAGTAAATAAATGCATAAAACTGCCATGCATAAACATATAAGTAATAAACTGATACCATCTAAAATATGGGGATGCTGGATAGTGTAACCCAAGCGTATGTATTAAATCTATTCCTCTATTTGCAAAAACTATTGTAGCTAAATAAAAAATTACATTTATGATAAGTAAATTTTTAACAACAGGTGGAAATAAAGAGAAACTTGATGGTCCGAAAAGTCTATTATTATTCATAAGATTGAATTAATTGTAATAAATTATTTAATGACAAAATTATAAAATTATTTTTACCTCCAATTCCTTTTTGCGGATCTGGCAATGAAAATAATTCAAATAATATATTATTTATAGAGTCTGGCGTCAATGTCATTATTTGTTTTTTAGCACCACGCAAAGCTAAGCCAATGTACAGTTTATTAATGTTTATGGCAGCTCCGGTTTCAGGCAATTCTAATATTTGATATACAAAATCCTCGATATCTTCTTCTTTGATATATCCATGTGCAGGTATTCCTACAGCTTGGAACTGATTGTTAGAAATTTTTTCAAATTTGAATCCTAAACTTTCTAAAGTTGATTGTGCAGATAAAAATGTTCCTAAAAATTTAGAATCTATATTTATTATAATAGGGAACAAAACTTGTTGAGATTCAGAATTTATATTATTTTTATTTTTTGATAATTGTTCGAAAATTAATCTTGCTAAAATCGATTCAATATCACCTACCAAGATGCCATCTTTCATTTTAGTTATCAATATTCTATTATCAATTACTTGAAATTCTAAATTATCATAGTTTATTTTAGAGTCGTTTTCTATTAAAGAAATTTCATTAAAAAGATCTTTGTAGTTTTCATTGATTATATCTCGTTGAGCATTGATTTTTTGATTAAAAAGTTGAGTAGTATCTGTTATAGGATGCTTGGGAAAATTAAAATTGCTTTTAGAAGAATTAATAGAAAAGATGTGAGTAGGAATAGCATCGAAATCTATGTCTGGCATTAGTCCACTAATTCCGAGAGCTTTTTTAGCTAAACTATTCAGAGTAGCAGCGATCAAATGCTCATCTTGAAATTTAATTTCAATTTTGCTGGGATGAACGTTTACATCTAATTTATGAGGAGGCAAAGTAATAAAAAATACATATGCGGGGAAAGTTTCTTTATCAATTAAGCCTTCATAAGCTTTCATAATCATTTGATGAAAATAAGGGCTACGAAAATATCTACCATTAGCATAAAAATATTGATTGCCACGATTCTTTTTGGCTGCAGTAGGATTAGAGATGAAACCTTTTATTGTAGCAAATGGGAATTCTTCTTCAATATATAAAAGTTTAGAATCATATTGTTTACCAAAGATTTCAATTATACGTTGTTTAAGGTTAGTAGGTAGTAATTTTATTTTTAATTCATTATTGTTTGTTAAAGAGAAAGTTATATTATTATTGGGAATGGCAATGCGATAGAATTCTTCCCAAATATTTTTCATTTCTACATTGTCAGATTTTAAAAAATTACGTCTAGCAGGTACAGAATAGAATAAATCTTTTACTAAAATATTAGTTCCTTTGGGACAAGCAGCAGGTTCTATTTTTAATATTTTGCTATTTTCTACTAATGCGTGCGAGCCAATTTCTCGATCCTCTGGACGAGTAAACATCTCTACACGCGAGACAGCAGCTATAGATGCCAAGGCTTCTCCACGAAATCCGTAAGAATATAAGTCATAAATATCATTAATATCATAAATTTTAGATGTTGCATGTCGCTCAAAGGCTAAAGATACATCCTCTGGATATATTCCTTGTCCATCATCTATCACTTGAATAAGTGATTTGCCTGCATTTTGGATAACAATATCTATAGTTGTGGCTTGAGCATCAATAGCGTTTTCTGTCAATTCTTTTACGACAGAAGCTGGTTTTTGTACTACCTCACCAGCAGCTATTTGATTGATTATTTGCTCTTTTAGAATTATTATACCACGTTTAGTGTTATTCATTTGAATATTTTAATTTTTTTTAAGAAAATATGAATAATAAAAGTAGGATTAATATTATGACAATAGTAAGTAGATTCTTATTAGATCTTTTTTTAGCATTTAATTGTTTTTTCCATTTAAAGTCTAGCTCTCTACGTAATCTCTCTCTTTCGAATTGTTTTTTTTCTTCATCACTCCACTCTGGATTGACCTTATCAGTATATCTTGGCTTATATTCAAATTGTTTTGGTCTGGATGATGGGAATAAAATACTCATATTTTTTCACAAAATTACAAAAAAATTTTTTTAAAGCATTAAGTGAATATTAATTGTGAAAACAGATAAGCAGTTAAAAATAAGTATGTTTTAGAATAAATATATTAACTTGACAAAAACGCATTGGAGAAATATTTATATTAAAAAAAGGAAGGACAAAGAGGGGAAGATGGATAGAAGCTATTGGAAATAGCTTCTATCAAAAGTATAAAATTATTTTTATGAAATATATATGATATTTAATTAAAAAAATTTATAAATTTGCAAAAAATATATAAATTATGGATAAGATATTTGAAGAACAAATAGATGTCTTTGTCCTCACTAAAGAAGAAGCACGAAAGTATTACGACAATTTATATAATAAAATAAAAAATGAAGGCAAAGACATTGTCGATTATCA
>LFTI01000083.1 GCA_001513285.1 Rikenellaceae bacterium DTU049 | reverse complement strand
AAACTACATTATGTGGTATGTAGCGATAGGTAAATACCTATCAAAGGACATCATTAGTAATACTGGTAGAATGCTTAACCTTGCATCCTCGGATAGATTTGCCTGGTACGAATATTTTAGAGTGAGTAAAATATCATATACTGTTTGAAACAAAATTAACCTGAAATATTATCCTATACCCTTATAAAAATCTTTCCCCACTTTTTACCTTATTCTTTGCTCTATAACTTGCCTGATCTCTTGCGTCTCTGCATCATAGCAATACACTACTATATTTACATTATCTTCGTCCCATTCATTTGATAATGTATAATTGTATGTTTTTTCGTAGCTGTCATTAGCTAGACAGTTTGCACATATCGTATCTCCCCAAATATTTGTTATACTTCCTCTTAGAACATGATTATGCACATAGTCTGGTATATCTGGTGTAGAACCATATAATGGATTATTATTTTTTTGATAATCTATTATGCTATCTTCTGTGAATAATGCTACAAGCATTAGTGGGCTATCAAAAGGACTTAAAATATCTGTATTAATAGTGCAATTAAAATTTCTATTTAATTCGTTATATTGAGTTGTGATACTAATATTAACAGTTAATTGCTCTGATAGTCTATCATTTACTATGCTGCCCCATTCATTTGGTGATATTAGTTGGCTACCTAATAGTTGAACTCTATCTACCATGCCACTAGGGTATGTACTAACTCCAAATGACGTGTTAAGGATATTACCTTCTTCTGTTCTAAAATCTGTCATGTAATTTGGTGATACTAAGTTAGCAAAATTGCCAGAATGTATTGCAATTATTGTAATTTTACCTGGATAAAGTTGCTGTAGATTTTCTGCTATATGTGAAGCCTCTGGACAATTTGGGCATAAATGCCCAGTAAATTCTTCTATGAGGACACGCTTAACTTTGTTATTAATAGTTGTATCAGTATTTGTATTTTGTTGTGTATAAGGTGGTTCTACTTTATCACAACCAGCTAAGGCTATGATAACTAAAAATATTAAACTTAATATTTTTTTCATAATTTTATTTTTTAAAATGTTGTAGAGATATTTATTCCAATACCATAATATGCAGGTGTCCATCTACATACACCTCCTACACAAGTGATACCTTCTTTTACTTTGCCATAGGAAACAGATATTCTTGTAGCATTTTGCACATACGATACCCCTGTTAAGTAGAAATGCTGTCTATCATCTTTGTTTGGATTTCCATAATTATATTCATCTTGTAAAGAAATAAACCATTTTGATGTTATAGCAAATTCTACCAAACCGCCAAACCAGTTTTTATCGTGTTGTTCTTTATATTCATGTGCTAATTGGACTTTTATGCTGTTTTTTTTATTGAATTTATAATTTAGATCTAACACACCACAGTGAATGTAGAAAGTACCATCGCTATGTCCTTCGATTACATCACTATTATAAACGGTATAATTATATAAAAAATTTAATTTTAGATTTTTGCTCATGCGTTTATCTATAATAAAATCAGCACTTTCAAAAAAAACAGTTTTATCAATTTTAAAAAATTCAGAATTATAGCCATCTGTTCCAGAAGCCATTATAGGTGTAGTATCATTTATTTGTTTATGGTCTATATTGTGCATACGGGAATAATTAATTTGTATTTGTGTACCATAATTGCCTCCTAATGCTGTATTTTTGGGTATTGTGAAATTTCCTTGTCCTGAGAATGCCCATTCACCTATAGCTTGGCTAGCATAAGGATAATTTTTTACTAAAATATAATTTTGTGGTTGAGTGAGTGCAGGAATATAGTTGATAATACTTCTAATGCCCGATTCATTTCTAAGCATTCTAAAGTCTAAATTATCCATTCTATGTGCTGCTAAATATATTCCCCAGTTATTTCCAAAAAATGTTATATCTGTGTGTGCACCATTGCCCTTACGATAAATGTAATTATTTACTTTTGATGGATCTTGAGATTTAAAGGCTATTTCAGTATTCCATAGCATAAATGGTGAGGATAATTGATATCTAATAGCCCAAATACCTATATTTTCTGGTAATTTATATAAAGGATCTTTATCTTCTTCATATTTACTGACAAAAGAAGTCCCTAGACTGAAATTCCATTTACCTTCTGACCATTTTTTGTTTAATTTGTTAACATTTATTTCTCCATCGACGCCTCTAATATAATTTCCTGTATTTCCCCAAAAAAATTTTTGTGTTCCTATCAAGCCTTTGACAATTAAATAATCTTTCATCTGATATGAAATTTCTATTCCATCTATAGCATTGTCTATACCTAAGGATCTATCTTCATATGTTCGCAATGCCAATCCTAATCCAAACTGATCATAAATATGGCCCGCTTTTATTTTAAGGTTATTATTATTGGATTGATATGCTATATATCTATGAGCTATTCCTATACCTTTGGTCTGTGGATCATAGCCAACCATTGCAGGCAGGTAACTCTCAAACCTTAATCCTGCTGAAATATTTTTATTACTATAAAAAATTGATAAATATGCATTATTGCCAAATTTCTCTTTAGGTTGATATGCATTTATACTTGAATCATTCAAAAAATACATCGCATCTAATTGAAAATCTCCATTTATTTGTCCCCAGTTATGTTCATTTTGTCCAAATGAGATTTTAACACTTATTAATGTGATTAGTATTATTAAAAAGTATTTTATTTTTATCATAAAAATTTTTTAATATTTGCAAATTTAATAGTTTTTTAATGGAACTATTATTTATGATTTATTTAGAAAATCTTTTACAATATCATAAGCTGCATTAATAGATTTATCGAGATCTTCGTTTATGATGGTAACATCAAAGTATGGTTCCATAGATAGTTCAAATTTAGCACGTTCTATGCGTTTTTTTAAGGTTTCTTCATTTTCTGTATTTCTATTTTTCAATCTTTTTTCTAATTCTTCTATATTAGGAGGTTTTATGAAAATAGCTAAAGCATTTTCACCGAAAATATTTTTTAATTTTAATCCTCCTTTAACATCTACATCAAATATTGGATATTTGCCATCGGCTATTATTCTATCAATTTCTTTTTTTAAAGTGCCATAGAATAGCCCAGGATACACTTCTTCATATTCTATAAATTCATTGTTGGCTATTTTATTTTTGAATTCATCAATATTAAGGAAATAATAATCTTTGCCATTTATTTCATTATTTCTGGGAGGACGGCTGGTAGCAGAAATAGAAAATTCAAGAGGTAGGCCTTTACTGATCAAAGACTGTACTATTGTAGTTTTGCCTGCACCACTGGGAGCTGACACAATTATATATTTTTCTTTCATAGTACATTACTTAATTGCTCTTTTATCTTTTCTATATCGTCTTTTATATTCACAATTATTTGTTGTATAGCCAAATAATTGCTTTTATTACCTAGCGTATTTACTTCTCGCAAAATCTCTTGTGATATGAAAGCTAATTTTTTGCCTTTTGATAAATTTATATTGTCTTGCAATTCTTTCTCGAAATATGATAGATGTGCTGTCAACCGTTGAAGTTCTTCATTTATATCTAATCTATCTAAATAATAAAGTATTTCTTGTTCTAATCTATTATGATCTATTTCGATATTGTCTGGAAGTTGTTTAGTGAGATTTATTAAATCTTCACGAATTTTTTTGTCTCTTTCTTCTTTTAGAGCAATTATTTTTTCTGTATTAATTTTTATTATATTTATCTTATCAGAAATATCTTTTTGTGTCTTTTCTCCTTCTTGTTTACGATATTCTATAACTTGATTAATAGCATTTTCTATACTTTTATTTATTATTTCTACTTCTGCATCAGTTAATTTATTTTTATCTATTTCGAATACACCAGGAAGTTTTATCAGAGTAGCAAGTGGATTTTCCATTTCATTGATTTGATATTTAAATGAAAAATTATTTATTTGATTTAAATATCCATATAGAACATCTTCGTTTAGTGTAGGTGTAGGACTTCCTTTTTGCATATCGTAGTTTATATATAAATCTACTTTGCCTCTTATCAATTTATTAGCTAATAAATTACGAATATCTATTTCTAAACTTTTCAACGATTGAGGAGTACGGATATTAATATCTATATTTTTGGAGTTTAGGCTAGTAATAATAATTTCGTATCCTGTATTAAAAATAGTAAATTTATCACTACCATATCCTGTCATTGAATATAACATATTTTTTTTACAAATTTAATAGGTATTTTTTAAACAGAAATTTATTAAGCGTTTAATTAACAACTAAATTATTACAATGAATGTATTAATAATAGCTATATTTTTTATGAGTATAATTTTGTTTTAATAAATTAAGAAAGGTCTCTGGGGTAATGCGGATTTGAAAAAATGTTTTTTAAAAATAATCTGTTTTTTGTTTAAATTAATTAATGATATATATTTAATAAATTTAAAATATTAAATACCTTTATTGATGAATATTTTATAGAAATATTTTCAAAATTTTTAATTTTTATTAATTTTCTTTATAAGCATTAATTTGAAAAGAAATAATTGATATTTTTTTTGATTAATATATCATTACTTAATTTAAACATTAAAAAATTTTAATCTGTTTCAACCTTAAGTTCAAAAAGTTCCAGATATTATCTCAGACCTCATGGTGAGATTCATTAAAAATTATCAGGGCTAAAGCCCGATCAATATATTTATTAAGTCCACGACCTTTAGGTCGTGGTTAATGTAAGTTAGAGTTAGATAGCAAAATAATATAGAAAGAGGTATTATTTCAAAAAACATATTGTAGGGGCGTATTACCATACGCCTAATTATATTCAACCCTTAGGTCAGATAGCCAAGTGACAGATATTAACCCTGACCTTTAGGTCAGGGTATGACAAAGAAAGAGGTGTGGGCTTTAGCCCTGATAAACATATTTATTAATTTACTTTTCTTTATCAACCACACAAAGAAAAGTCTCCACTGTAGAAATGCCATATTAATTCAAACAGAAAATTAATTTTGAAGTTATTCCATTGGCCCAAAAATATTTTGAAAAAATTTTTTATCTAAACACCTATTTCAATTGCAGAAATTTATTATACCCAACCTAATAATAATTGTGCTAATATTGCTATTGTGAAAGCTAGAACAATTTTGATACCTTTAATAAGCAAAAAAGTTTTCCATGATTCTGCTAATAGCGGTAAGCCAGCATGTCCATCCTGAGTGATACTGCTAGCTAAAAGTACCGATATTGGGACAATACCGCTTAGGTATAGACTTATAAATATAAAATGTGGTCCAGAGGCTGGAATTAATCCAATAATTATAGCTATTGAAATTGTCAAATACACATTATTGTGAATCCATGTTCCTATATTTACGTAATTATCTATAAGATTTACTCCAATTAATCCTACTAAAATCCAGAAAAATAAACGAGGAAAATGTTTTTTAATGATATGACCCCACAAGTGCTCTTCGATAAAATGATCTGGTAATTTCAATATCGGATATATCATCAATACTGAGACTATACCTAGTAAATAATTCAAAATTATCTCTGGTGAAAACGTTTCAGTATGATTAGTATGCTCTGTATTTGGTAATAAAATAATAATAATAAACAAAAGGAGCAAAAATAATAGTAAAGCTCTCGACAAGCTCAAATGTTTTAAATTCTCTTTTATAGTACTAGATTTTATATCCTCATAGTCATGTTGGTGTATTACTAAATGTTTTTTTTCTGTTGTGAAAGTATAATTTTTAGTGATTTTATCTAATACAATTCCCGCAATCACAGAAAGTATAAATAATAAGCCAAAAATCAACAAAGTTTTTAAAGGCATCATTCCTAACATAGCGAAACTTTCATCACCTGTCGTAGCTATAAAATTAGCTAGTAGAGCTCCGATAGTTATCTCGCCATGAGTATAAAGAGATACTACAAAAAAACTTCCCATACATCCTGGTAAAATACCTAATAAGCTGCCGGCTAAAACACTTTTCCAGCTTTTATCTTTAATATTTATAAAAAATTTCCCTTTGGTTCTTATATTTAGATATTCTATTAAAAGCATCATTACTATCACAAAGCTAGTTATTTGTAAAGCATTTAATAAAACTGGCAGCCACTCATGAATGAAATTGTTCATACTTATTCAATATTTTTAGAAAAATTGGTTCTATAACGTTTATTTTGGGTAAATTATTTAGCTTAATATTTAACTTTCCAATAATAAATAAAATTCATTTTTATAAAATTACACTATTTTAGTATTTACTCTACCACAAACCTCCCCTTGAACAACTTCTCTCTTTCTTTGCCTGCCAAAACGCATTGACCGCAGGTCAGTTCAAACACATAAACCCCAGCAGACAAATTACTTCCATCAATTTCNNTATTTCCATAAATTTCATTAATTTCCATTACTACCTTTCCTGTAACATCTATAATAAGCAATCTGTATTTTTCATTTGTCGGATTATCAAAAGTTATTATTGCATGTTCTGTGAATGGATTGGGATATATTGAGAATAAATTGTAATTTTCTATTTCATTTATTCTATCCGGCTCATTTGTTAATTTCACTACCCAATAGTCCTTAGATCCATGATTTCCCGACACATCGCCGTCATTGGAATTTG
>LFTI01000029.1 GCA_001513285.1 Rikenellaceae bacterium DTU049 | reverse complement strand
AAGCAGTTTAGAGGGGTAGCTACGAAGTATTTACAGAGTTATATAATGTGGTATATAGTGAAGCACAAGTATTTATTGAATAAATTAATAGAGGATGTAGGGAGGATGTTAAATTTGGCGGCGTCGGATAGGCGTGCATGGTACGAATACATTGAGCTTAGAAATAAACCAATAGAAAACCTAACATAATTTTTAATTTTCTCTTCCCCTCATCACAATTTCCTATTCAAATAAAAAAATTAATTAATCGACTCTTAAAAACACAATAAGCATTTGTTTGTTAATAACTTATAGGTAATTCATTACTCAAAATAATGCAAATTTTTGTATTTTTTCACCTTAAAACTTGCAAATTTGGGAGAGGCTATTTTTATCTTTTCAAAAACCATATTATCAATTATTCTTTATTTTTTTTCAAATAAAATATTCAAATTGATTTTTTAAGGGTCGACTAATTAAATTATATCAATTAAAATATTTTGTCATTATTTTGTTTTTCTAAGTGTATCAACACCCTCTTTTGTGATATTTAACAAATAAAAAATCTGGTCTTTATAAAGATAACAAATAATCACAAAGCCAACGACAGCGCTTATAACCTGCAAATAAATTATTGGTATGAATGTATTAATAAAAGAAACTACTAGAAAGACAAATGTAGAAATATAAAATTTACCAAGATGATAATTAACTGGATATAATTTTTGAGAAAAATATGTACCCATAAAGAAGTAAACCACATAAGAAATAGCTGTAGATAATGCCGCGCCCTCAGCACCATATTTAGGAACTAAAAATATATTGCCCACTACATTGATAATAGCAGCAATAGTAGCTCTAATAATATATAAATATGTTTTCTTTTTAAAGTTAATTCCCACAGTAGTAACATAAGATACAGTTTCTAAAATAGGCATTAATAAAAGAAAAGATGTTAAACCTGCAGCAGATCTATATGAACTTTCTAACATAAGAAAAATCAAATCTTTGAAAATCACTATTACAATGCCACTTATAAACATAATAGCAGAAACAAATAAAGAAACTTTCTCAAAAATACCAGTATTATTAGGATTTTTTTCATAACTTTCATAAGATACAGGTACCCAATAAGTCGTAAAACTACTCTGAATCAAGCTCATAACGGCTACAATTTTAAAAGCTGCCGTATATATACCTACCTCTGCGAAATCGCAATAATTTCTAATAGCTATCCTATCTATTGATTGGAAAATCCAAATAACTATAAAAGTAGGGACAAAAGGCAAGCCATATTTAATTATAGCTTTAATATTATTCTTATCAATATGTGTTTTGGTACGCCAAATTTCTTTCTCATAAATAATAGCAACAATAGCAGAACATACATGCGAAAAGAATAAACCAATAATGACAGCATAGAAAGTTTTATCTATTAATAATGCATATAAAATTGTAAAAACAGCATTGGCTAAACTATTAATAATTCTTATAATAGAATAAACTTTGCCTCTTTGCTTCATTCTAACTAATAAAAGAGCATATCTTTCAATTAGAGCAACAAAAACTGTAATATCTAATAATAATATTGGAATAAAATGGGTGGAATCACCAAAGAGTAATATAGACAATTCTTGCCAAAAAATTCCAATAATTATAAAAGTCAAAATACCTATACTTAGACTAGGTAGCAATGACTCCCAGAGTAAACTACTACGTTTACTTTCTGAACGTTCATAAAAGAATCTTACGAAACTTTGATCAGCACCAAGTAAAACGATATTTAATATCAAATTAAATGCAAGAGTAAACATTGCAGCTTTACCAAATTCATCAGGTATTATAAGCCACGTAATTATAGGAGTAGTAATGAAACTAATAATAGCAGCTATCCATTGACCAATAGAAAATTGAAATAAAGACTTTATAAAAGTTTTTTCTCCTGATGTACTCTTTACATTCGACATTCCAATGTATAGTTGAAATAATAATAAAAATAATAAGGTGCCACCTTTATAAAAATATTTTATAAAAATGACACCTTAAAAATTCATCAATTTTATAATCCTAATTTTTTTCTAATATCTTTAGGAATACTATTTACGTTTACCATTATACCTGTAGTTTTATACTCTACAAAAGGTTTAGAAGCAAAGAAATATCCATCATATGGTCCTGTAACATTCCAACTATTTTTAACTTTATAATAAATATTTCCATTTTGATCTTTAGCAATTCCAGTAATATGCATACCATGATCATCAGTAGTAGAATAATTATCAAAAGCTATTTGTCTTAGTTCTTGAGTTATTACTTTTTCTTTAACTGGTGCATCAAGAGAATAGATTTGCTTTTGCTTCTCTGCTTCTGTGAGCTTTTCCCAACGTTCTTTTTCAGTACCAGTGAGATCAGGAAGTGTTTCATCGGGAACTACAGCAATACCTTTAGACCATTTAAAGCCTTTTTCTGAAACATCACTACCCCAGGCCACAGTATATCCATTATTAATAGCATAATCAATGATTTGCATCATATCATTTAATGGAACATTATAAACTTTTTCATGAAGCCAATTATCAGGTATTTCTAGCACAAACTGCTCATAAAAAGGATGATGATTAAAAGAAGTTATTTCTACATAATCATCCATATTTAATCCAAGAAACTGAGCAAAAGTAATAGGAGTATATTCTTTCCCATCATAAGTGAATTTTTCTGGAACTTTCCCTAAATATGCATCTAGGATGCCTATATAACCATTAAGCCAAGCAGTTGATAACTCTTTATTAGGATTTTTAATAATTTCATTTAGATAAGCTGTGAGTACCGCATCTAGCTCAGCATGTACATGCTTATCTGTACCATAATTTAATCCTGTATAAACCGACTCAGGGACAATACCATATTTTTTAATAATATATGAAATGTCTCTAAAACCACCACCAGCACCGAAATTAGTTTTGCCTTGAAAACGCACATACCTGATAGCTTTTTCTATATAAGCATTTCTAACAATAAATGCCTCAGATAAATCAAAATTTCCTTTGCCAGTACGCAATAATTCACTTTCTAAAAAACTTAGTGTAGAAAAAGCCCAACAAGTGCCAGATTTATACTGATCTTTTACAGAAGTAGCAGGATTTTCTTTAACAATTGTAAATTGAAATCCTTCTTTTTTAGGTTCTGTTTCTACTTGAGCAGTTAGCGATAATACCGATATTGCTACTGCAATGAATAACACAAATAATTTTCTCATATCATTTTGTATTTTTTAAAATCGTAATGGCAAAAATACTTAATTTTTTTAAATTTATAATAAAAAATGCAAAATATAGGAAATAGAAAGATAAAAAAATGGCTGCGTGTTAATTAAATATATTGGGAAACAGATTGATAATAAAATAAAAATAATATGAGCGTAGTTTGATTTTTATTAAGTTTAAAATAATAAATGATATTAATATCATTTATTATTTTATTTTGTAAATTTGAAAAATTATTTTTTCGATGCTTGAAGACAATCTCAAAACTCCTATTTATATCTGCATGGGTAGTTCATGTTTTAGTAAAGGTTCTAGGAATCTTGTAGATATTATTAATAATCTCATTGAGCAGTATCAGCTTCAGTCTTTTATAGATTTCAGAGGGAAACGATGTTTCGATAAATGTGCTGAGGGACCTAATTTACAAATAGGCGATACCATTTATAATCATGTAACTCCCGAAAATATTAGTTCAATTATTTTAAATTATTTTAATATTCATGAAAACTCAAATTCAGATTGATTATTCTAAATGTAATATGTGCTATTCTTGCATTAAGGTTTGTCCTGTGCATGCTCTTCGTAGTTCTGCACAAGAAACTCATGTTGAATTGATTGAGGATAGATGCATCAACTGTGGCTCTTGTTATTCGCATTGCCCCCAAAATGCTATTCTCTATAGAGATTCTATCGAAACAGTGATTTCTTGGATTAATGATAAACAAAAATTAGTCGCTATATTAGATCCAGCTATTTCAGGTGAATTTATTGACGTAAATGATTATAAAAAATTTATTTCAATGATTCGTCAGAGTGGTTTTCATTATGTTATTGATGGTGCTTTTGCTGCTGATTTATTAGCAAATAATTATAAAAAATTTTTAGACGAAAATAAAGGAAAATATTATCTTTTTACTTTATGTCCTATTATCCAAAATTATGTACAAAAATATGCTACCAAAGCACTTAATAATCTTTTGCCGCTACCTATTTTACCAGAAATGGCATCTTTTTTAACAAAAAAAATTATAAATGAACCGATTAAAACTGTCTATATAGGACCATGTATTGCTTATAAAGATCTTTCAGAGTTTGATAAAAGTGATGAAGTTTTAACTTTCGAGGAGCTTAGAAAATTATTTGAAAGATTTGAAATTACCGAAATTGAACAAGAGTTCTCTTCATTTGATTTTGTAGAAGGTAAGTGGGGTAATTATTTCGCTATTGAGGATGGTATTTTAATAGCTACTAATCAAGAGCAAAATATTCTAAATGCTAATGTGATTTCTAGTAGTGGCGAAAATCTTTTCAAAGATGCTATTACGGATTTTTTAAATTATATAGAAATTATTAAAAAACATTTTAATATTTATTATTGTAATGGATGTATCATGGGGCCAGCTATTACTCTATCTGGCAATTATATAATGAAAAAATACCAAGTTTTACAATACTCTCAAAAACGTTTAAATGATCTAAATGATAAATCTTGGCAAGAAAATATTAATCATTATTTGAATGAATCTTTGCCAGTTACATTTAAAAATATGGAAATTAAGCTTCCACAAATACCTCGCAAGCAAATAGACGATATCTTGAATTATCTACAAATTACTCCTACTTCAAAATCTTGTAAAAATTGTGGTTTCGATTCATGTGAAGAATTTGCCTCTTCTATTGCCCAAGGAATTGCTAATTCTGAAATGTGCATTTATTACAATATTGCTAATAAAATTAAACTAATTAAAAAATTAAATGTACAATTAGAAAAATTAAATGCTAAAATTGTTGATGAAGAAGAAAAAAATAAAAAAATTAAGGAAGAGTTACAATTGCACGCTCTGATCATTGAAAATATAAAAGAACTTTTACATAAAATCCCTGCAGGTATATTAGTTGTTAATGGAGAAAATAAAGTTGAATATTCTAATGAATTTTTTGTTAAAATTTTAGGTGAAGAAGCTATTGAAATTAATGAAATAATACCAGGTCTCAGAGGTTCGCAGATTGAAAAATTACTAGATATCTCATTAGTTAATATGATAGAGTATGCTCTCACTCATCAAAAGGGAGAAACTCAAAAAGATATTTTGATAAATGATAAATGGTTTAATGTAAGTGTATATCCTATTAAGTACCGATCACTAGCTATTATGCTTATTAAAGATATTAGCACTCCTGAAGTTAATAAAGCAGAAATAGTAGATGAAATCAAAAAAGCTATTCAAAAAGAATTAGATATGGTTCAGCAAATAGCTTTTTCACTAGGTGAAGGTGCTAGTGATGTAGAACGTATTTTGAATAAAGTTATCCAAATTTATGAAAAGTGATATTACTAAAGATAATATTTTTATAGAAATTGGTTTTTCTTTTAGAAATCACAATGAATCTTTAATTTGTGGTGATACTTTTCTTTATAAGAAATTTAAGGAAGAAAATCGCTATATAATTGTCTTGTCTGATGGTATGGGACATGGTGTAAAAGCCAATGTACTCTCAGCCCTCACTGCCACAATGGCTCTCAATTTTACTTATGAACATAAAGAGGAATATCGTATTGCAGAAATTATTTTGAATACTTTGCCAGTTTGTAGTGAAAGGAAAATTAGCTATGCTACTTTCACTATTTGTGATATTTTACCTGATTCTACTGTCAAAATCCTAGAACATGACAATCCAGAAACTATCATCTTCCGTAATAATAATGAGCTCACTATTACTCATGATTGCCTTTTAGTTAGCGAAGTTAATAATCAAAATAATAAAAGAGAAATTAAACATGCTACATTTTATCCACAATTACAGGATAGACTTATTTTAATTACTGATGGTATTACTCAAGCTGGCATGGGTAGTGATAAATACCCTTTTGGCTGGGAAAGAGAAAGGGTGGTTAGTTTTATCTCTAAAACTCTAGAAACTGAACCAATTATTTCTGCTCAGAAACTAGCTCAAAGAATAGTAAATATGGCTAATAAACTGGATGACTATCAACCCAAAGATGATATGACTTGTGGAGTTATCTATTTTAGAAAACCTCGTAAGGTCCTAGTAGTTACAGGACCACCTTTTAATGAAAAAGACGATAAAAAAATGGCTCAATATTTTAATGATTTTAATGGTGATAAAGTTATTTGTGGAGCTACGACTGCCGATATTATTAGTAGAGAGCTTAATAAAAAAATTATTGATACTTTTGAATTTGAGGATCCAGAATTACCACCAATATCTTATATGGATGGAGCTAATTTTATTACAGAGGGAATTCTTACACTCAGTAAGGTCTCGGATATATTATTTCACCAAAATCCTCCTTTCAATATCCCCAGTGGGCCTGCCGGCAAACTCTTACAATTATTAATTGATAGTGATGAAATTTATTTTCTTGTAGGAACTAAAGTTAATGAAGCTCACCAAGATCCTCATCTTCCTGTAGACCTAGAAATTAGAAGAACTGTTGTTAGGCGTATAGCTCGACAATTGGAAGAAAAATTACTAAAAGAAGTAAATATTGAGTTTATTTAAAAATTATTTTAGTTTTATTTTGAGATAAAAATATCAAATAATTTTTAATGATGTTATCATAATTCAATAGATTCATTACCAAAAAATACTTTTTAATGATAACTAATATTTGCTTTATTCTTGATTATATATCTCAAAGAAACTTCAAAACCACCATTACTATTGGTGACAGCAGATAGATCTGATACGTTAATATCATAGCTAAAACCCATACCTAAATCAGCTACTTCAAGCATTAATTGTGCAATAGCAGCATCTCCAGTTCTATAATATCCACCTACTGTTAAATAAATTGCTCGAGCAAATCCAGTATAATGCGATTCTTCTTTTAATGTATATCTCAATAAAAGTCCAGGTAAAATTTCATCTTGTTTACCTTGTAACATATACAAAAATCTAGGCATAATAGATAAATTTGTATTTTCAATACCAATTTGTCCTTGTGCATGTATAGCAATTCTCATTTTTAATTGTTCTTCTGAACCACTATAAAATTTATATTTAGGTTGATTTAAATGAAATAAACCTACACCTACATTTACTCTATAACCATCATTAGAAGAGATCGTTCTAGAACCTTTAATCATATTCCATTGTAAACCAAAGCCAAAATCAGGAACTCCAAAAGATGTTTTTTCAAAAGTTTCACCACTTGGCAATGTTGGATTAAACCCAGGATAATTTTCATCATACTGACTTCCCCATTGCAACTCTGCTTCATTAAATGCTTTTTGTACATACCCACCATAAATGCCAGCACTAATATAATTACCCTCTCCTATTCTAGCATGATAAGCAATATTCAAAGTATAATTTTGTGTAGATAATTTCATAGGTCCAGCTACATCATTATAAAAGAGTATACCTAATCCCAAAAAACCAGATTTTTTCGCAGGATTATAAAATGAATATTCATAAGATAAATCAAAAGTATTAAATCCCTTTTGAATATTATTCCACTGACTTTTGTAATTGCCAGCAATCCTATGATTACCGTCAAAGTATCCTGTAAATGAAGGATTAATTGCTAAAGGCGCTTCATAAATTTGCGAAAAATGCACATCTTGTGCCTGCAATAGAACACCTATACTTATTAAAAAAATTACAAATAAAAATTTTTTCATAGCTATATATTTTTTTATTTTTTAACGTATTAAATAAATATGTCCTTTCAAAGATTCATTATTACCATTATAATAAGTAACTCTGAGCATATAGGTATAATCTCCAGCCAAAGCAGGTTGTCCTTTATAAGTGCCATCCCAGCCTACATTTATATCTGTAGTATGGAATACTTCATTACCCCATCTATCAAATATTTTAAAATCTAAATCTTTAATTCCTTTACCATAAACTCTCAAATATTCATTCTCTGCATTTCCTTTGCCATCTGGAGCGAAAATATTAGGTACGTAAATATGTGTTTGATAGCAATCTCCTATACCAGGGTTTATAATTACTGTATCTCTATCACTACAATTATGAGTATCTGTTACCGTGACGTGATATACTCCGGGAGCTAAATCATTTAAATTACTAATAGTATGGTAAGTATTCCATAAATATGTATAAGGAGGAGTACCATTAGTAACCTCTACCCATGCCTGACCATCATTACCATTAAAGCATGATTCATCCGTAGCATAAGCTGTGACCTCAGGTGACGAATATACAGTAATATCGATAGTAGCTGTATCCCCACATTGTCCGCTAATCATATAAGTAATTGTATATGTACCAGTACCTACATTAGCTGGGCTGAATGCCCCAGTACTAGGAATAGTTATACCTTCACCACTCCATAAACCTCCAGGTGTAGCTGCTGTCAAAATTATTAAAGATTGATTATCACATAAATTACCTACTGGATTTATTGTAGCATCTGCATTAGGATTTACTGTTACACTTACTGTTGTAGTGCCTGTACATCCTTCTGTATTGGTTCCTGTTACTGTATATGTAGTCGTGGAATTTGGTGTAACTGTTTTAATTGCTCCGCTTCCTAGACTGTGTGACCAACTGTAATTACTTGCTCCACCTGCTGTTAATGTAGAAATTTCACCTTCACATATAGATGTAGGATCAGCTGAAGCTGTCACTGTTGGCAATAAATTAACAGTTACAGTAACTGAAGCGGTATTTGTACAACCTGCGGCACTTGTACCTGTAACTGTATATGTTGTTGTACTTGATGGGGTCACAGTTTTTGAACTACCAGAGCCAAGACTATGAGACCAAGTATATGTACTAGCACCACCAGCTGATAATGTAGAACTCTCACCATAACATACTGATGTTGGCGAAGCTGATACAGTTACTGTCGGCAATGGATTTATTGTTAAAACAAATGTTGCTTCTGAAGTGACACATGGAGATCCAAGAGGGTTGTTTGTTGTAATTGTAATTGTAACATCATGTCCTGCATCACTAGGAGCTGGAGTATAGGTAAAACTAAAAGGAGAAGATGTGAAAGTTGTATTATTTAGATTACCATCCCCATCATGGGATAAAGTTACTTGTGTAGTGCTACCACTAAAAGTGTTACCATTAACGGTGTATGGTGTATATAAACATGTGTTGCCAGAAGTTGAACTTAACGTCAAAGTTGGAGGATCTGAACATCCACAATTCAGATTTATAGGTAAAGTTGATGCAATACAACTCGTATTAATATTCATAACAGAATAGTATAAGGTCCATTTGCAAGGGAATTAAATTGAGGATTAGATTGATAAGGTCCACCAATGGAATATTCATAATCCAATCCAAGAGGTGATGTAACAGTAATAATTCCATAATTTTCACCTCCTGTACAGTCAATAGTATAAGTGGGGGTTGAAGGTAATGGATTTACAGTTACAGTAACTTCTGCAGTGCCTGTACATCCTGCTGTTGTCCCGGTTACAGTGTATGTCGTCGTTGAACTTGGTGTAACTGTTTTACTTGCTCCTGTACCTAATCCTCCTGACCAACTATATGTGCTTGCTCCACTTGCTGTTAAGACAGTACTTTGTCCAGAACATATCGGATTAGGACTAGCACTTACTGATAATACTGGTGCATTTTTAGTTAATGCTATTGGTGTAGAACTTGATAAACTAACATTATTTACACTGCCATAATATAAGGGAGTTCCAATATTTGTACTAGACCCTGTATAATTATTCCATAATGTAGTCCAGTAGCCTACTTTATCCCAACTACCATCTATAGTATTATCATAATATACTTTTATATTAGCATTATTACTTGTACCACTCGTCTGTTGCATGATATGAAAAAATGATGGATTTACTTCACATATATCTGTAGCTTTATTATTTCTATTATACCCTTCACTAGAAGCATCACCATCAGCCATTCTAACTTTATATATTGATGCTGTAGTAGATGAAGGCGCTACATCTGCTGGTCTATATTTACCACTAACTCCTACTGGAAATAAATATGCACTTGCACTATTAGTAGCTCTAGCTAATCCTCCTCCAACTGTACTACTAACAAAACCTGTAGTTCTTTGAATTGCTCCTACTGCAGGATTATTAACAGTCATAGTGTAATGTTCAGTAGCTAATTCCAAATCTTGCAAATTTAATGTGCCATCAACAAATTCATTATTTCCCAAAGTCTTAATACCACTACCCTGTAAATACAGATTATAAAAAGTGGTAGTAGCACTACCTCCCACACTCTGATTTCCTCCTTTTAAATACACATAACTAGTATTATTATGTGTATATGTAAGGTGATTTATCCAATCTCCGTATAGCTCTATTATACCACTACTATTTATATTGCCATTATTGGTTATGTTATTTTGTACTATAACATTGGAATTAGTGCCAGTAAGTAAAAGATTTCCACTACTTTGGTTATTTATATATCCATTTACAATAAGGTATGCATTATCTGATACTATGCAATAATCGTTATTTATCAAGTAAGACTGTGAAAATAAACTAATACTCATTAGGAATAAACCTAATTCTAACAAAATAATTATCCTTTTCATAATAATTTTTTTACAAATATACATAATTTTTTAATTATACAAATATTTTTATAAAAAATTAAAATAAATTTTTTAAAGTTAAAATTAACGTATTAAATAAATATGTCCTTTCAAAGATTCATTATTACCATTTAAATAGCTAACTTTAATGACATAAGTATAATCACCCACTAATGCTGGCTCACCTTTATAGGTACCATCCCAGCCTATATTAATATCTGTAGTATGGAATACTTCATTACCCCATCTATCAAATATAGTAAAATCAATAGTTTCAATTCCTTTACCATATACTCTCAAGTATTCATTCTCAGGATTTCCTCTGCCATCCGGAGCGAAAATATTGGGTATATATATATGAGTTATATAACAATCTTCTGTCCCAGGTTTTATTAGAACAGTATCTTTATCAGAGCAATTATGATAATCTGTAACAGTAACATAATATTCTCCAGGTGCTAAATTTGTTAAACTATCAAGAATATGATAGGTGCTCCATAAATATGTATATGGTGGTTCACCCCCAGTAACTTCTACCCAGGCTGTACCATCATTACCATTTTTACAAGTTTCATCAGTAGCATAAGCTGTTGCATTTGGAGATTCGTATACAGTGATTTCAGTTGTTGCAGTATCACCACACATGCCTGTTATCATATATGTTATTGTATGAGTACCTGCACCTGCTATAGCAGGACTGAAGGTCCCTAATACTACATTGGTTATACCAGTACCACTCCAAAAACCTCCACTCGTTTGTGCTGTTAATGTTATTAATCCTTGGTTATCACATAATGGACTAACAGGAATAATAGTAGCATTAGCAATAGGATTTACTGTTATATAAATAGTTGCACTATTTGTACAACCATAACTATTGGTGCCAGTAACTGTATAAGTAGTATTATTAACAGGGAAAACTGTTACAGTATTTCCACTACCTAAATTATGAGACCATAGATAATGCTCTGCATCTCCATATATTGTTAATATGCTACTATCACCTAAACATATGGGATTATTCGAAGCATTAATTACAATATCTGGAATAGGATTTACTGTTATTTGAATAGAAGCTGTACTTGAACATCCATTAGCAAAAGAACCTGTAACAGTATATGTAGTTGTAGAAGTAGGTGAAACTGTCTTTGATAAACCTGTACCTAAATTATGAGACCAACTATAAAAATCTGCTCCATTTGCTGTTAATATAGTACTTTGTCCAGAACATATTGTATCATTAGATGTAACTATATTGGTATTTGGTAAAGCATTTACAGTAATAGTAATCGAAGCAGAATTGGAACATCCAAATGGCGTCGTCCCAGTCACTGAATAAGTAGTAGTAGAAATAGGAGTTACTGTTTTAGTAGAACCAGTTCCTAAAGTACCACTCCATTCAAATGTCGTTCCTGTAATATTGGAACTTGTTGTTAATACGGAAGTTTCACCTTCACATATCGCTGCTGGACTTGCTGATGCTGACACCGTTGGTAATGGATTTACTGTTACTGTAACTGTGGCTGTGCCCGTACATCCTGCTGTACTTGTACCTGTTACAGTGTAAGTAGTCGTTGCACTAGG
>LFTI01000067.1 GCA_001513285.1 Rikenellaceae bacterium DTU049 | reverse complement strand
CTCCATCGAAAACTTGTTTTTAAGCAAATACCCACCTCATCGGCACATGCACGCAGACTTTTGCCCTCAAGCATGCAACGTAAATAGTCTAGCATCAATGGATATTTTCGCATGCGATAGACAAAGGTGCGGGCCGTTTCACTGAATTGATAGCGACAGTTTTTGCATCTATATATTTGTCTACCTTTGCGTTTACCAGCTTTGATAACGTTTTCACTTCTACAATTTGGGCAGATAGCAGCTGTAGATTTAATTTTTAGCTTTTGATAATCTACTACTGTAGCATGGTCATCTACCAAAAATTGATAAAGCTGATCTAAATAATCACGTTTGTGATCTTTAGGCATAGCGAGGTATTCTTTTGAATTTTCTAGTAATTTTTCCATAATAAAAATTTTTGACAAAAATAATAAAAAATATTTATATTATATAAATTATTAAGTATAACATATTTTATGCTTTATTAACCTTGCTCACACTCATATAAAACCTTATTTCAACCAATATTAATATTTATAAAGCATACCACCACTTACCCCCCATTAGCATGAACAAAACATATATCTTTAGAAGCTTCAAAAAAAATTCCTAATAAACCAAACAAGATGTGTTTTGTAAAATTATCCTTTTTAATTTAACTTTTCCTACAATAAAAGCTATAGAACAAAAAAATTACTAATCTTCAAAAACTTTTTTGTGAGGAATATCAAGCTCTCTATAATAACCACTATCTAACTTCCCTTTAACCTCTTTAAATGCTTTAATAGTAATGTCTATATCATCTAGAGAATGTGCTGCAGAAGGAATAATACGAATGAGAAAAACACCTTTTGGGACCACTGGATAAGTAACTATAGAGCAGAAAATACTATAATTTTCACGTAAATCTACGATTAAATTTGAAGCTTCCCTATCACCACCTTTTAGAAATACAGGAGTAACAGGAGATTGAGTTTTGCCAATATCAAAACCAGCCTCTCTCAAACCACTTTGTATAGCATGTACATTATTCCAAAGCTTTTCACGCAATTCTGGCATAGTTTTTATCATTTCTAATCTTTTTTGAATACCTATAACCATCGGCATAGGCAAAGCTTTAGCATATATTTGAGATCTCATATTATAGCGTAGATAGTTAATAACATTTTTAGGCCCTGCAATAAATCCACCTATGCCAGCAAAAGCTTTTGCAAAAGTGCCAAAATATAAGTCTACCTTGGACTGTAAACCAAAATACTCGTCTGTACCAGCACCTGTTGGCCCCATAGTGCCTATACCATGAGCATCATCTATTAATAAACGGAAATTATATTTGTCTTTCAAAGCTATAATACCTGGCAAATCACCTAACTCAGCAGTCATACCATATACACCTTCTGTAATCACTAAAATACCCCCACCAGTTTCTTTGATAACAGCCTCTGCATGTTGCAATTGCTTTTCTAAACTTTCCATATCATTATGCTTGTAAGTAAAACGTTTGCCTATATGTAGCCGCATACCATCGATTATACAAGCATGAGCTTCCTCATCATAAACTATTACATCTTTTCTACATACTAGAGTATCAATTATAGAAACCATACCTTGGTATCCATAATTTAGTACATAAGCATCTTCACGTTTCACAAAATCAGCTAATTGTCTTTCTAATTTTCTATGTTCTTTAGTATGCCCACTCATCATTCTAGCACCCATCGGATATGCTAATCCATACTTAGCAGCTGCCTCAGCATCTACTTTTCTCACCTCTGGATGATTAGCTAATCCTAAATAATTATTCAAACTCCATACTATCATTTCTTTGCCCATAAATTTCATATGATGACCTATTTCACCCTCTAACTGTGGATACATGAAATAGCCATGTGCGAATTCATAATATTTACCTAATGGTGTGTCATCTAAATTAAACTTTTCGAAAATATCCATAATTTTTTTTGCAAAATTGTATATTTTTTTTTAATTGATACTAAAATATGAAAAAATACATTATTTTATTTATTTTTATTGAATTAGGTTTTTATCAATAACTATTCCTTAAAATGTTTCTTTATCAAATATCCATTTTAATATTTCTATATCAACATTAGATAAGACCTTGTCTCTTCGATACATCATATTTGTAGCTGTCAGTATAGCTTTATTAAAATCATAAATTTGTAAACCACTCGCCCCGCCCCATCTGAAGGACGGTATAAATGTCCGTGGAAATCCTGCACCAAAGATATTACAGGAGCACCCTATTACAGTTCCAGTATTGAGCATAGTATTAATTCCTAATTTAGTATGATCACCCATAATCAAACCAGCAAACTGTAAGCCAGTATCTTCAAAACTATTTATAGCATAATTCCACATTTTTATTTTTTCATATGTATTTTTTAAATTGCTGTTATTACTGTCTGCACCTATATTACACCATTCTCCTATATATGCATTCCCTATGAATCCTTCATGAGCTTTATTGCTATATGCTTGGAATATTACATTATTTAGTTCTCCTGCTATTTTACAATGAGGCCCGATGGTAGTATTACTATAAATTTTTGCTCCAGCTTTTATTTGTGAATGTTCGCCGAGTGCTACAGGACCTTTTATAGTAGCGAAATCCATAATTTCAGAATTTTTACCTAAATATATGCTGCCTCCTTCTGCATCTAATGAACATGGCGACAATTTAACACCTTTTTCTATGAAAATATTATCTCGTCTTTTAGCATAGACAAAGTTTGGAATATTTTCTGATTGTCTATTACGGGTTAATAATTCAAAATCTTTAATGATTTCTTCTCCATTTAAAGAAAATATATCCCAAGTTCTTTTAATAAATTTAATGTCTTCATTATAAATTTTACAATTTATATTATTTTGAATTTGTGAATTAATAATATTTTCAGAATAATTTTTAGATCTTACAGCTATAAAATTATTATCATAAATTAAAATTTGATTTATTTCTAATTTCAAAATTTCATTTACTAAATCTTTGTTTGGTAAAATGCGAGCATCTATCCACAAGGTTTCTTCTGTTGTCTGTGGGAGTGTATATTTGTTTTGTAAATATTCTGCAGTTTTCAAATTAATAGCTGCATTTGTATATTTTTCCCATTTTTCTCTAATAGTTAAAATGCCTATTCTAATGTCTCCTATGGATCTAGTAAAGACTATCGGTAGTAGATGCTCTCGCTCTCTATCTAATAAAATAATTTGCTGCATAATATTAATTTTATACGAAAATAACAATTTGTTATTTATTAGAAAAATTTTGAAAGAAAATGTTAGTATTATAAAATATTGATAATAAAAAATAAATATCGATCAATATTAAACTGACCGATATTGATAAATATAATGTATTTTTAATAGAATAGCTTATTCTTCTTCTTTGTTTGGATTATAATTTTTGTATCTATTTCTAAACTTATCTACACGACCTGCAGTATCTACCAGCTTCACTTTACCAGTGAAAAATGGATGTGATGTATTAGAAATTTCAACTTTTATTAATGGATATTCGTTACCATCTTCCCACACAATAGTTTCTTTTGACTGAGCAGTACTACGAGTGAGAAACATATAATCATTAGACATATCCTTGAAAACTACAAATCTGTATTCTTTTGGATGAATTCCTTTTTTCATTTTTATTTAATTTTTGGTTTGCAAAATTAATAATATTTTCTATAATAAAAAAGTTTTTATACTAAAAATTTGGTTCTTTAATTTAACTGATATAATTTTGCATAATACAAACATAATAATTATGACAAATATTGAAGAATTAGAATTACATATAAAAATGATTAATTACTATGTAGATTTAATAAATGAAAATAAAAATATATCCAATCTCAAAATGTTATTACAAGAAATAGAAACTTTACATAATATTATTCTAAAAGAATATATTAATCATTTATCAATAGCACTTAATACTGCTGAGTCTGAAAGCAAAAATATTTCGTTCGAAACAATGTCAGATAAAGACCTTGACGCAATATATGCTACGTTAGCACGAGGTATTCAGAATGGCGAAATTCCGCAAGAGATGAAAGACATTGAAAAAGAGATGCAAAGACGTTATAATGAATTTAACGAAAAACAAGAAATAGAAATTAATGAAAAACAAAATGATAGCATAAATGATATCAATACTCAAATAGAAGAAACTGTCGATGAAGTAAAAGATTATAATTCACACATAGATAATTTGATAAATGACATTGCAAATGCCCAAGATGAATTTACCGAAAAATTTAAAGAAAAAACAAAACCAATTATAATAAACTCCGAAGAACTACCTCTGGATTTTGACATAACTAATAAAAATGAAGAAAAAGATAAAATTGATATTTTAGACAATATTGACCAATATAAAAATAAGCAAGCAGAAAGTATTATTAACGAAATCATACAAGAACAAGAAGAATTTACTAAAAATTATAATGAAAAAACAGAATCAACACTTATCAACTCTGAGAAACTCTCTCTCGACTTTGACATATCCAATAAAAATGAAGAACATTCTAATAATTTAGAAACACAAACTAAAGAGAAGCAAACTATCTTAGAATCTTTTATTAATGAAGCAGACAATGATTATGAAAGTATCAACAATACCCCAATAATTAATAAGATAGATGATTTACATAAGGCCTTTAGCATATCAGACAGATATTTTCTAACAAATAAACTATTTAATAATAATTCTGTAGCTTTTTCTATGGCTGTAGAGTCTATTAATCAATGTGCTACAATAGAGCAGGTTAATATTATCATAAAAGAATTACAAAATAAATATCAATGGGATATTAAGTCATATGAATATAATTATTTCTACTCAATAATTCAACAAAAATTTAATTAAAAATGAAATATTTTATAAAAATTCTTTTTTTTCTATTAATTGTTTTATTTTTTATTCCATTAAATGGGCAAGACTTACAATATGCTCGTATGTTATTAAAACAATTAACTAGTGAAGAATTTGCTGGCCGTAGTGTGGCTGATAGTGGTATATTCAAAGCAGCAAAATTTATTGAAGCTCAATTACAGTCGAATGGTATCATGCCATTAGATCAACTAAATAATTCTTATAGGCAATGCTTCCCTATATCTGCTTCTCTACTCATAAAGGAAGCAAATGTAAAACTAGATGACAGAGAGCTACAGCTGGGAAAAGATTATTTGGTGTGGCCTACAGCTAAATCGGTACAAGGTGATTTTGACATTAAATATATACCAATAGATGATAAATCTAATCCAGAAAAAATTATCAAGAAAATAGCAAAAGCACCCAATTATTTTTATTTTTTAGATTACTCTAAAGCATACTTGCTAAAAGAAAAAAATAAAGAAAACTACAATAAACTAAAAAGTTTATATTACTTATCTGAACCTTCACCGAGAGGATATATTTTGCTGGATTCATTTTCATTTTTTTACACTGCTAAATCTTTTTCTAATCTTAACCACCAAATTATTGTTCTCAATGCTAAAAAGTTGCAATTTAAAAAAGCACCTCAAAAAATCAACACAAAATACACTGTTTCCACACAACCAAATACCGAAATTTGTAATATTATTGGTTATATTCCAGGTAAAGTATATCCAGATAGTTTTATAGTGATAGGAGCTCATTATGATCATTTAGGTAAAATAGCTGACCAACATTTCCCAGGTGCAAATGATAATGCTAGTGGAGTGGCTATGCTATTAGATCTTGCCCGAGAATTTGCTAAAAGTGATATTAAGCCAGATTATTCTTTGATTTTTATAAGCTTTGCTGGCGAAGAGATAGGTCTATTAGGTTCTAAATACTTTACTACTTATTCACCAATTGAACTGAAAAAAATAAAATTAATGATTAACCTAGACATGGTAGGCAGTGGTAAAGAAGGTATTTCGGTAGTAAATGCTAAAGCTAATCCAACAATATTCCAAAAATTACAACAAATAAATGACGAAAAAAAATATGTAACAGATATGCGGGCACGTGGCTCATCATGTAATTCTGACCATTGCCCATTTGATCAACTTGGAATACCTGCTATTTTTATTTTTTCTCGTGATAAGGACTATCCATATTATCACATACCAGATGACGATTATGATAAATTACCATTAGATGGCTATGAAGGTATATTTAAATTAATTTATGATTATATAATGCAATTAAATAAATAATAAATTACATCCACGCAAGGCAGAATAATCGAAACGCCCTAATATCTCAAATAAGCCATTCTCATATTTTTTACCAATATCATCAGTTAATATAAATGGTAGAGAATATAAATTTGCTAAATCTATGATACCAATTTTACCATTTACATGATTCGGCAATGTATGCAAATAATTATATCTATCTTTAATTAAAATTTTCATCCAAGACGGCGAAGAAAATTCTCCATTAGACAATGAGTAAGCTTGCGATAATAATTCTGTCATGCCATATTCACTTGCAATACTTTTAAGACCAAAAGCAGTTTTTAATTTATTGTGCAACTCACTTCTAGTGATTTCCTCTCTTCTTCCTTTCATACCACCAGTTTCTACAATAATAGTATTCTCCAGTTTCATAGGATATTTTTCTGCAAATTCTAAAAGTGCAAAACTAACTCCCCATAATATGATTTTAGATTTTTCTTTTTGCCATTTTTCAATAGTTTCGCTCAGAGATGAGTAATCCCATTTAAAAAATTTAGCTTCTTTAGATTTATTTGCTAAAACCTGAGCCATATACACTAAAGATGAATGAGGTTGCTCTAAATAATTTGGCAATAAAAAAGCAAACTTATATTGATCAGGTGAACCAAAAAATTTTTCAAAAGTTTTTAATAAACTATTATCATATACTCTAAGATAAGGAACATAATGTGTCCCTTTATTCATAGCAGTAGTTCCACTTGTTTCGAAAATAGCCTCTACTGGTAAATCTTGTAATATTACTTTTTGAGTTTTAAATATATCCACCGGCAATAAAGGTATCTCATCAACACTCGAAACATTAATAGGACTTTTATTTATAAAATTACAATATTTATGATATACTTCATTATGATAATAATGTAATTCAAATAATTTTAAAGTAATATTATCAAAATTCAAATTTTCATTAAAAATTTCACACTCTATGTCATGAAGCATATTTACAAGATTCATAAAAAATTAGTAATTTTACACAAAATTAAAAAAATTATTATGAAAATATCGATTTTAAATTATATAATTATATTTTCGATAATGATAATATCACTAAGCAGTTGCATAGAAAATCCCGAGTATCCAATAATACCTGAAATTAAATTTAAAGATTTTCAAATAATGAAATCTCAACAAGGCAAAGATAGCTTAGGGACTTTAATATTCACATTTACTGATGGAGATGGAGACATAGGATTAGACGAAAGTGATACTTTTCCACCTTTTAATAGTGAGAGTGAATATTATTACAATTTTTATCTATATTTTGTAGAATATAATGACAATGGAGATAGTATAAAGCAAATAGAACCACCATATACAGCACGCATACCACGAATTAATAGATATGCAGAGAGTGTAAAAGGAGAAATATATGTAGATATAGACGTATATTTTTTGCCATTAGTTGTGCAATATCATAATATAAATATGAGATTTTTTATTTATGACAGGGCACTAAATAAGAGCAATGTAGAAAAGACACCGATTTACAAGTTTAATTTTTAATGCTTAAAAATTAAAGGGGGAATAAAAGGAAATGGAAACTAACAAAATTTATGTTTAAAATTGAGTATTATAAAAATTTCTTATTTTTCAATTAATTTTAACATTTATATACTCCCTTAAAATTAAAAAGGAGTTAAAAAAATTTTTTTAACTCCCAAATATTAAAATTGTTTATCAGATATAATTTATTATTTATTTATTTCTTCAGTATTTTTATTTTCTTTTAATTTAAGAAAATCATCATATGTTATATCTTTTTCGACAATCTTACATTTATCTAAGATTAAGTTAGCAATTTTTTTATATAATATATTAACTCTAGCATCTTCAAATGACTTCTCATCTTCAAACAAATGTTCTAAGGCATGGTGTACCATTTCATGCTTTGATTCATCAGCTTCCAATTCTTCATGAGTCAAGTTATACATAGAGGCTACATGATCTTCATAATCATCCATTTCTACATTAATATTATATTTTTTAGCTAATAAATTTGTAAAATGTTCGCGTTTTATATTCTCTATAAAAGAATCTATATTAGCAGCTATTTGTTCCTCGCTTAGGCCATCTTTTTTATCTTTATTTGCTTTCTTTATTTGATTAAATAGAATGTCTTTAGGTAAATCTATAGAATATTGAGATAAAAAGTAGTCAGTTAGTTGATCTACCATATTTGCTAGGCTAGCTTCGTAATAATTTTTAGCTAATAATTCAGAAATTGCACTTCTAAACTCTTCCTCTGATTGAATATTTTTATTTGGAAATACTTTATCAAATAATTCTTTATTGAGCTCTGGAAGTTTATTATTAAAAGCCATTAAAAGGCTCACTTTAATTTTTTTATCTCCATCAACAATTTGAGGCTCATTAGGGAATAAATAATTATTGGCATCTTCAATAGAATTAAATAGATCCAATAAATTAATTTCTAGAGGATTTTCATTAGTTAAATTTTTGATAGCATCTAGCTTTAAATTAGTTTCTTTATTAGGTTCAATATTAATAAATTTTTTCACTTCAGGATCATCTAGTTCAATATTAATAAAAGCAAAATCCGCACCATCTAGACCATTAGTATCTTTCATTTCAGCAAATTCTTTTCTCATATTTTCAATAACTCTATCTAATTGCTCATCAGTGATGATGAAATTATATTTAGTTATTTCTAAATCTTCTGGGAAGTCAATATCTAAATTAGGAAGTTCAATAAATTGGAAATTAATTGTAAAATTAGTATCATTTTCGAAATCTGCATTATTAGCATTAATAATTGGTTCACCAACATATGAAATTTCATTTTCTTTTAAAAAATCTTGAAATAAATTATAGGCTTTTTGCAAAACTTCTTCACTCAATACACTAGCTTTGTAACGTTTTTCCAGTAAAGATATAGGAGCTTTTCCTGGTCTAAATCCTGGTATATTTGTAGATTGACCTAATTGTTTAATTTTTTTAATATATTCATCTTTATAATCTTCAGGTTCTAGATTGATAGTTACATCTGATAAATTGTTTTCTTTTTGTGTTTTTTCTATTTTCATTTTTAATAATTAAAAAATTAATAATTCGAATTTTAAAAAAAATGCGGATGAAGGGACTCGAACCCCCACGCCTTGCGGCACCAGATCCTAAGTCTGGTGCGTCTACCAATTCCGCCACATCCGCTTTAAAAATATTTTGCAAAATTAAATTATTTTTTTGATATAATAAAAATTACTTAACGAATTTTATTAATTATAAGGAATATTAAGTGAATAAACGAGATAAATTAAACATTACAATATTGTTTCTAATTTTATAGGTTATAATTATTTATTCATTTTATTTAATTGATGTTGTTTGATTTTTAATTTTTTAGTTTTATCAGCATTTTATCAGATAAAATAGTAGTAGAAATAATATAAAAGATATTGCATTTAAGTTTTTCATTAAATATTGAAATTTTAATTAACTATATATGAGTATTTAATAATATTATAGAGGTACTTAATACTGATAAATAAAATTAGCCTATTTTTTTAAACTTTTCAATAAAAAACTATTTGTTATTGAAAATAAATTTTTAATATTTGCATAATATTTTTTATGAATTTAACAACCATAATAATTATGATAATAGCTGGTTTATTGTTATTATTACTTGAACTCATCGTGCCTGGTGGCATTGTGGGTACTATAGGAGGTATAACTACGATTGTCGGTATAGTTTTGATGTACAATCATTATGGCAATTTATACGGAAATATCGCTCTGTCAGTTTCTTTAATTATTTGTGCTGTAGGATTATATTTTTTCTTTAGAGATAAAACATGGAAGCGACTAGCTTTAAATGATTCAATTGATGTTAAATTAAACAAAAAAGAAGTGGATTGTTTCATAATTGAAATGCAAGGAGAAACGATTACTAAGTGTTTACCTTCAGGTAAAGCCATATTTAATGATAAAA
>LFTI01000017.1 GCA_001513285.1 Rikenellaceae bacterium DTU049 | reverse complement strand
GATTTACATGATGCTACTAAAGCTAGACTTGTTGCTCAATGTGATATTAAAGATTCTGTCTCTAGATTAATTAATTTTTATTATAATGAAGATCTAGATGCTATGATGCCAGTAGAAGAAGTAAATGGCGCTAATGAAGGTTTAAAACACTCATTTAGAATATTAGAAGATCAATTTGCTAGTGGTGATAAACGATTAGTAAATAATAAGAAATATTATTTTATGGCAGTTGCGTATGCTTATAATGAGTTTAAAAAATATTCTCATATACCAGGTGCTTTAGGATCTATTGATGGTCAACCTTTACCATATTTAATGGGACGTAAAAATATCCAAGTTTATACTGCTATACCTCATATAGTAGAACCTGAAAATGACGGTACTATCATTAATGCCAATTATGGGGATGGTGTAGAAATTACTAGAGTAGAAGGTCAAGGTAATGGTGCTAATATTTTGGATATTACTTCTGAAAGCGAAAATAAAATTCTCGCTAATAATTTCGTTACTGAATTAAAGTATAAAGCTGGACTTGGTCCTATAAATGTAAACATTGTTGATCCTTTAAATGTCGTTGATGCTAGATATACATTAAAATTTGATAATTCTGTTACCCAAACTGAGCTTAAAAATGGTAATGCTGGTTGGACAGTAGAAGTATATAATCCTGATGGTTCTTTAATGGGTACTTATAATTCACAAAAAACTATTGCTATTAATAACGAACAATTATTTTTAGATTTAGGTATCTCCATAACTATAGAACAATGCTTGTATCCTGGTAATACAGATGATGCTACTAATGGATTTTTAGAAGCAACGATGACATATAAAGATAGTACTCATAGATGGTTAAGTGGTGTGCCTGATGAGGAAGGTACTAGTCCATTAAATTGGATACGTTCTGGTACCTTAGATAATGTAGATAATCCAGATGCAAGTGATTATTATGACCCTGGTAAAATTTGGTTGGATCCACAGCAATATTATGAGAAAATTCTAGGTGGTACATGGGCACCATACAGATTAGTTTCTAAATCTGCAGATCACCCTATTGGCGGTGGTATGCAGCAATTTATTTCTTTTAATAAATTATCTAATCTTGCAAGTGTAGATTTAGTAATCACTCCAGATAAAGATAAATGGACGCGATGCGTTGTTATAGAAACATGTGATGAGCCTACTCGAGCACAAGGTGGTGCTTCTAAAATGACTCCTAGAAAAGCTACATCTGTTGATAAAAAAGGAAATCCTGATCCCACATATGATTTTCCAACAGGTATGGGCTGGTTCCCAGGTTACTCCATTAATGTTGAAACTGGTGAAAGATTGAATATCATTTTCGGTGAAGATTCCTGGTTGGCAGGTGATAATGGTAATGATATGATTTTTAATCCTACAAGTAGAATTATGACAAATCTAGGCCAATTAATATTAGGTGGAAAACATTTCGTATATATAGTAGGTCATAACGGTGATAATAGCCCAACTCTTGATAACTATCCACCTGCTTATGATGAAGGTAAATGGATTTATGCAAAATTAAATGATAATAACCCAGTAAGGAGAAATAGAGTATGGGAAAATGTTATGTGGGTAGGCATACCTCTTTCTGTAGAAAATGAACCCTGGTTAGATAATGAAGTTAGGCTTAGATTTAGAGTTAAACGTCCTTATGATAAATTTTACTCTACACCTGCTTCTGCAAATTATAATCCAAATCCTCAAAATGGGAATTATCCGATGTATTCTTTTAGCACTGCTAATTTTGTAACAGTTAAAGGTGATTTACAAACTGCTAAAGATGCTTTAGATCTAATTAATGTAGTTCCTAATCCCTACTATGCATGGAACTCTTACGAAACAAACCAAGTTGATAATAGAATACGTATTACTAATTTACCTACTAAATGTACTGTTAGCATTTATTCTACTAATGGTCAATTAATAAGAAAATATACTAAAGATGATCCAGAGATTACTTTCCTAGATTGGGATTTAAAAAATCATGCTGGAATACCAATTTCTGGTGGTTTATATCTTATTCATGTTAAAGCTCCAGGTGTTGGCGAAAAAGTTATTAAATGGTTCGGAGCTCTCAGACCTATTGACTTAAATGTATTTTAATGTTTAAAATAATTAATTATGAAGAAAAATAAATTAAGTTTTGTAATAAGTATCCTAATGATACTTCCAGTGATTATGTTTGCTGGAAATGAAGATAGAGTCGGTGAAGCTGGAGCTTATGAATTATTAATAAATCCTTTTCCTAGAAGTGCGGGTTGGGGATTAGCTAATATGAGCCAAGTAAGTGGCTTCGAAGCTATATTTTTAAATCCTGCAGGTGCAGCTTTTACAAATAAAATTGATGTTGGTTTTGCTAACACACAATGGCTTAAAGGCTCTGGTGTAACTATCAATTCTTTTGGATTAAGTACTAAAATAGGTAAACAACAAAACAGTGTACTAGCTCTTGGATTAATGACTATGAGCTTTGGAGACATTATGATAACTACTCCTGATAAACCAGAAGGTGGTATAGGTTATTATACTCCTAGCTTTTTGAATATTACTGCTAGTTTTGCCCATTCTTTTTCTAGCTCAATTCATGTGGGTGCTAGCGTTAAAATTATTAGCGAATCTATTGCTGATATGGGTGCTACTGGTATAGCTATAGATGCTGGTATTCAATATATACCTTCCTCAAATGAAAATATAAGACTTGGTATAGCTCTTAGAAATATAGGTCCTGCTCTGCGTTTTTCTGGTGACGGCTTATCTTTTAGAGGTAATGTTTTTGGTAATGACGTTACTATGACTGTAGAACATAGATCAGAAAATTTTGAATTACCTACTCAGCTTTTAATTAGTGCAGGTTATATTTTCCATCTACAAGAAAATGTAGAAAATCATTTGCTATCTGTAGGTGGTTCTTTCATATCTAATGCTTTCTCACGTGATCAATTCTCTTTAGGATTAGAATATAATTATAAAGATATTTTTATGGTGAGAAGTTCATATTGCTACGAAAAAGGTATAACAACTACTGATGATAGAGCAACTGCTTATACTGGACCAGCTTTTGGTGCTACTATACAAGCTCCTTTAAATAAGGATAAATCTTCCTTTTTAGCATTTGAATATGCTTATAGATTATCTGATCCTTTCTCTGGTACTCATCAATTTGGTGTTAAGGTATTATTTTAATCATTCTAATTTTTTTAAATTATAGGGGGTTAAATATTATTTAACCCCTTTTTTTATCTAAATTCCTTTTTATTAAGTCTACATATTGAATTTTTTTATTTGTTTTTTTTATCAATTAGTATACTATGGAAACTTTTTTTAATAAAAAAGTTTTTTATGTGTAATTGTTTTTATAATTTTGCAAAAATTTTTTAAATGGCAATACCAGCTGAATATATCACAAAGATAGCTCAAATGTTTACTCAATACGGTATACGTAATATCACTATGGATTATATTGCTAGGGAAATTGGAGTTTCTAAAAAAACATTATACACTTGGGCACAAAATAAAGAAGAATTATTATCATATATTATAGATTATATCATAAAAATTGCTAGTGATAATGAATGTGATAATAGTTTTAAGAAAAAGCCTCAAGATTTTCCAACAGCTGTAGATGCTATATTATATATAATGGACAATTTAGCTCATATTACTCAAAATATTAATCCTATTTTCATGTTAGAGTTAAATAAATTTTATCCACAATTGGCAATAAAACTAGATGATTTTCGTTATAAGCATATAAGAAAAAAAATAATGCAAAACATAGTCAGAGGCAAGCTAGAAGGACTTTATAGAACTGAGATAAATGAAGAAATTATTAGTTATTTTTATTTGGGGTGGATAACCCAGTTTTCCAAAGAGAATATTCAAACAGTTTTTGAAAATAAATATTCAAATCAAGAAATTTTAAGAGAATTATACCTTTTTCATCTTAATGCTTTGTTAAGTGATAAAGGTAGAGAATATCTGAAAGAAAGAATAACAAAGAATAAATATGAAAATGATTAAAAAAAGTAAATTAGCTTTATTTATCTTTAGCCTATTAATGGGTATAGTGTCTTTAACCGGTCAAAACACTCCCATGCAATTATCTCTAGAACAGGCTAGAAATATAGCTTTGCAACAAAACAAAAGTATGCAAACCGCCTCAATTGACACAATTATTGCTAAACGTAGTAGATGGGAAACGATTTCTAATTATTTACCAAAAGCTACTGGTAATGTTAATTGGTCTGATAACTTAGAACTGGCTACTGTTCTTTTGCCAGGAGTAATGGTAGGACAGCCAGGATATATACCTGTACAGTTCGGTATGGAATATCAGATGAGCTGGGCTATACAAGCTCAACAGGTAATATTTAGTGCTCCGTTAATTGTTGGTATTCAGCTATCTAATGTTAGCAAAGATATGATGACAAAAACATATCAAAAAACTGAACAAGAGGTTATAGCTTCTGTAAATACTGTTTATGCAAGTGCGCTGATATTGAGTGAAAATATAAACATTATTGATAGTAATATTAATAATCTGACAAAAGTAAAAGAACAAACTAAAGCTATGTATGAGGTGGGTGTAGCTCAATCTACTGATGTAGATCAAATAGAATTGACTATTTTATCTTTAGAAAATGCTAAAAGAACCCTACAAAGAAATATTGATCTTTCATATAGTATGCTAAGATTTCAATTAGGATTAGATACTAATGTCATTTTTCAATTAACAACACCATTATCAGAAATGATAAATGAAGCTGAAGTACAAGCTTTATTAAATACTTCATTTGACGTTTATCGGAATATTGATTATCAACTTGTTGAAAAACAAAAAGAAATGGCTTTTTTAAATTTAAGAAAAGAAAAAGCTGACGCTTTGCCTACAATAGCTGCAGTTTACAATTATTCAAAAGCAGGACAAGGTAATGAAATGAATGAGTTGAGATGGTTCCCATCGTCAGTAGTTGGCTTATCTCTTTCAATTCCTATTTTAGCTGGTGGTCAGAATGGTTCTCAGATAAGTAAAGCCAAACTACAATATCAAAAAGCTCAAGTCAATCTAGATATGGTTACTGAACAACTAAAAATGCAAGAAAATCAGCAAAAATATACTTTATCTAATGCCTATGACAACTATATCGCACAAAAGAAAAATATAGAATTATCGAAACGTATATACGATAATATTGAGAACAGATATTTGCAAGGAGTATCATCTAGCCTAGATCTCACACAGGCTAATTCTAACTATTTAACAGCACAAAACAATTATTTAGCAGCTATTTTAGAGCTTTTACAAGCTAAATATGAATTAGAAAAAATTTACAATAATCAAAAATAATAAATCAATATGAAAGCTACGAAATTCATGTTATTGGCCATGATGGGACTAGGAGTTATACTCATCACAGGTTGTGGCCAAAATAAAAAAAAACAAGAACAACAAACTGATAATGATCTTGTTGTTAAGGTCGAATCATTACAAAAACATACTCTTAGTAATGTCTTAGAATATACAGCTAATTTGGAAGCATGGGATAAAGTGGATTTGGCCCCAGCCTCACCAGGAAGAATAATGAGCATTACTGTGGATGTAGGTGATCATGTGAAAGCAGGACAACTTTTGGTGCAGATGGATCCCACTCAGTATAACCAAGCTAGGCTACAATATGCACAATTACAAGTAGATTATAAAAGAATGGACTCATTAGTGAAAGTAGGTGCTATCTCCAGACAACAGTATGATCAAATAAAAACACAATATGATGTTGCAAAAAATAATGTAGAATTTTTAGAGGAAAATGTCTTCTTGAAAGCTCCTTTTAATGGTGTAGTTACAGATAAATATTTCGAAGAAGGTGAATTGTTTTCTGGTACGCCAACTTCTAGAACTGGTAAAGCAGCTATAATTACTTTGCAACAATTAAATACCTTAAAAGCATATGTAGATGTCCCTGAAAGATTTTATAGTGTTGTAAAGGTAAATACTCCTGTTGAGATAAAAGTAGATGCAATTGGTGATAAAACCTTTAAAGGAAAAGTATCTAAAATATTCCCTACTATTGATCCAGCTAGTAGAACATATAGAGTAGAAATAAAAATTGATAACCCAGGCGAAATACTGCGTCCAGGTATGTATGCTAGAGTAACCTTAGACATGGGTACAGCCGAGGCTCTAGCTGCACCTTCAATAGCTGTTTTAAAATTGCAAGGCACTAATAATTTTTATATCTTTAAAGTTGAGGATAATATTGCCAAGCAAGTATTTGTAGAAAGAGGTAGGATTTTTGAAAACTATACTGAAATAATTTCTCCAAATATTAAAGAAGGGGACATGATAGTAGTAGTAGGTCAAGATAAATTATATGATGGTGCAAAAATAAAATTAGTAAATAATTAATAAATTTTATAAAAGAATTATAATATGAAAATTTACGAAACTGCGGTATCAAAGCCTGTAACGACTACAATGATTTTTTTAGCTATCATTGTATTTGGTATTTATTCTATAATAAACTTAGCTGTAGATTTTTTCCCAGATATAGAATTACCAGCTATTACTGTAGTAACTGTATATCCAGGAGCTGATGCTGAAAATGTAGAAGAAAAAATAACCAAGCCTCTTGAGGATAGGCTCAGTGGTATAAACGATTTAGATAGAATAACATCTCAATCAAGAGATAATTTATCTATCATTACTGTTGTACTACAATATGGTACTGATCTTAATGAAGCTGCCAACGATGTTAGAAATTTTATTGATATGGCTATGAATGTTTTACCTGATGAGGTAGAACGTCCCTCTGTATTCAAATTTTCTACTTCTCAAATGCCTATTATGATTTATGGTGTTGAGGCACAACAAAATTATCCTGGATTAGGTAAATTATTAGAAGATAATGTAGTAAATAATCTCAATCGCATCAATGGAGTGGCTTCTGTAATGGTAGGAGGAGCTCCAGAGAGAGTTGTTTATGCTGAAATAGACCCTAAAAAATTAGAAGCTTATAATATTACTTTAGATCAATTAGCTAGAATTATTCAAGCAGAAAATCTAAACATTCCTGTCGGTACTATAAAAACTACAGATATGGAATATAAAGTAACTGCCGAGGGAGAATTTAGTTCTAGTGATCAAATAAAAGATATTGTTATAGGTTTCCAAAATGGGCGAGTAGTTAAATTTGGTGATATAGCTGTTATTAGGGATAGTTTAAAAGATAAAACAGTTTATGAAAGTGTTAATGGAAGACAAGGTGTAAGATTGTTGATAATGAAACAATCTGATGCCAATACTGTGCAGGTTGCTAATAAAACAAGGCAAGAACTGGATAACATTATGCAAAAAATGCCTTCTGATGTTAAGATGTACCCTATTTATGATTCATCTGAAAATATTCTTAATTCTGTTAATAATTTAGCAGAAACCATCATTTATGCATTTATTTTTGTCTCTCTAATAGTTTTACTTTTCTTTGGTAGATGGAGGTCTTCTATAGTGATACTTGTTACCATTCCTATAGCATTAATATCTGGATTTATTTATCTGTTTTTAGCTAATGATACATTGAATGTTATTTCTTTATCAGCAATAACAATAGCTATTGGTATGGTAGTAGATGATGCCATTGTAGTTTTAGAAAATATTACTAAACATATAGAGAGGGGTAGTACGCCAAGAGAGGCATCAATAGCGGGTACTAATGAAGTATGGACAGCTGTGATTGCTTCTACAGTAGTAATAGTAGTAGTATTTTTGCCTTTGACAATGCTCTCTGGCCTTACTGGTACAATATTTAGAAGTTTAGGATGGATAGTTTCTATTACTATTTCTGTTTCAACCTTAGCTGCTATTTCTATTACTCCTATGATGAGTGCGCATATGTTAAAAGGTAGAAATATTTATGGCTCTGATGATGACAATAATAAAAAAAATAAAGACAAGGGCTATAAATTATGGGCTTCTACTATAGGTAAAGCTCTAGATTGGTTAGATAATACATATCAAAAACTTCTTACTTACGTCTTAAAATATAAAAAAACTACTTTAATTCTTGCTTTTGTATTATTTGTAGGTACTATGGCATTATTTCCTTTACTCGGTACAGAATTTTTACCACAAGCAGATCAAGGTGTCGTAAATGCTAATATTCATTTGCAAACTGGATTGAAACTCGAGAAAACAGAACAATTTATTTCTAAGCTAGAGAAAATAGTCAATGAGCGTTATCCAGAAAAATATATTATGTCGTTCTCTGCTGGTACCTCTGATGATGCATCTATATCTGGAATGGCAAGTTCTCAAGGAAGTAATGAAGTAGTTATGACTTTGAGACTTGTTGATAGAGAAGAACGTGATAGGACCGTTTTTGAAATAGCTGAAGATTTTCGTAAGGTTTTAGATACTATGCCCGAAGTTATTAAATACGATATTAATGCTGGTGGTGGTGCTAGTGCTATGATGAGTAATAATGTAGAAGTTCAAATTTTTGGACAAGATCTCGATAGCACTATGAAAGTAGCAAACATTCTAAAAGATGAAATTAGTCAAATACCTGGTGCACGAGATGTCATTATTACTAGGAAAAATGATCAACCTACGTTTAAAGTTTATTTTGATAGAGAAAAATTAGCTAGATTAGGTCTTACTTCGGCTACTGTTAGCAATACTTTAAGAAATTACATTACTGGTTATACTGCTTCTAAATATCGTGAAGAAGGTAATGAATATGATGTAATAGTGAGGTTAAATGATAGAGCTAGAAATGATGTAGAATTGTTTAAAAATCTTATGATTTCTACTCCTACTGGTGCTAAAGTTAGTTTATCTGAAATTGCTAATATTGTCGAGGAATCTACACCACCAGAAATTGAACATGAAAATAAACAAAGAGTTATTACTGTGTCAGCCAAACCAGAAAATATTTCTTTGGGTGAGCTAGGAGCTTCCATTCAGCAACTAACTAGAAATATTGATTTGCCTAGTGGTGTAGATATTAATGTGGGTGGTCGTTATGAGGATCAAATGGAATCTTTTAGAGATCTTATATTGCTATTATTTGTTTCTATTTTGCTTGTTTATATTTCTATGGCAGCACAATTTGAATCATTGACAATGCCTTTACTTATTATTCTATCTATTCCTTTTGCTCTTTCTGGTGTGATTTTAGCCTTGCTAATAACTGGAAAAACCTTAAGTGTGAATGCTTTGTTAGGTGGAGTTATGCTAATAGGTATAGCGGTGAAGAATAGTATTATTTTGGTAGATTTTACAAATTTACTACGTGATAGGGGACTACGTTTGCATGATGCTGTCGTACAAGCAGGTAGATCTCGTCTACGTCCAATTTTAATGACAGCTTCTACAACTTTCCTTGGTATGCTACCTATGGCTCTAAGCACGGGAGAAGGTAGTGAATTGTGGGCTCCTATTGGTATAGCTGTTATAGGTGGTCTTGTTTTCTCAACTATTTTATCTTTAATAGTAGTACCTACAGCTTATTATACCTTTATTCGCTCTGGTAGTAGGAGAAAAGAATTGATGCGTATGAGAAAACAATTCGGTTTCGTAGATAAAATTTTATTTAACAACAAAAATAATAAATCATGAAAGCTGTACTTTTAATTTATAATCAGTCTGTGTCTGAACAAATAAAATATATTTTAGAACGTTTAGGAGTGAATGCTTATACTATGCTAGATACTGTTAAGGGAAAAGGTAATGTAGGAGAGCCTAGATTAGGTACTCATACTTGGCCAGAACTCAACTCAGCTATTTTAACAGTGATACCAGATGATCAACTAGATAATGTGATGACTGCTATTAATAAAATTGATAAAATAAATGAAGAAGCTGGTATTAAAGCTTTTGCCTGGGATATCTTGAAGACTTCTGACGACATTTCTTAGTTTTTTCTATAATTTATTTTTTGATTTAAAAGGGTTCAAAATTTTTTGAACCCTTTTAAATTTATTATGAGATAAGTTAATAACATCATTATTATACAAAATTTCATTAAATTTGTAAAAAATTATTTTATATTAATTATGAAAAATATCAGTCAAGCATTTTGTATATTAATTTTTTTTGTATCCAATGTTTTCATTTTAAATGCACAGCAAATTTCTATTAGCAATGAAGTTATCGAAGAAAAAGGAATGAAATTTTATGTTCACACTGTAGAACGAGGACAAACTATATATTCAATTGCTAAAACATATAAAGTAAGTATAGATGATATTTATGCATATAATGAATGGGCTAAAGAAAAAATAAAACCTGATGATAAGTTAAAAATTCCTATTTCTAAATCAGAAATTGCTGAATATAGAGTTTCATATGATACCATTTATCATATTGTGAAACCTAAAGAAACATTATATAGCATTAGTAATCAATATAATGTAGATATAGAAGATTTACGCAATTGGAATGCAAAAATTTTATCATCTGGCATATTAAAAATTAATGATACTATAATTGTAGGTATAAATCCCAAAAAGGTTGACACTACATCTCCTATAGTTAAAATACAAGAGAATAAAATTGATAGCTCAAAAAATATTAATTATGAAGTTAAAGAAGGAGAAACTTTATATTTCATTGCAAAAAACTTTAATACCTCTGTAGATAGCATAGTTAAATGGAATCAACTACCATCATATTTCGTAAAAACTGGACAACAGTTGATTATAAAACAACCAGTAGAAAATACAGCAGTAAGTAAATGCAAAAAAGGACGCATGCCCTTAGATGTTACTATTGCTGCTTTTGTACCTGCTATAGATGAGGTTACACCTGATATGCTAACATCAAATTCTAATATTGCAGTCAATTACATTAGTGGATTTGACTATATTCAATTTTATGAAGCATTATTATTGCTGGAAAACATGCAAAATGATTATGTAACTTCTTTTAATATAATACCAATTCCACAAGGGAAAAATAAAAAAGAATTTGACAAAAATGTTTCAAAAATTAATTGGCAAGACGTAGATATAGTACTAGGTCCATTAGATGAAGACTTTTTACCTTTTACATTACCATTAATTTCTGAAAAATATCTTTGGATACATTATTTACAAAAATTAAATGTAGATACTATGTTACCAGAAGTGCAATTTTTATCAAATATCACTGAAGAATTAAACAAAGTAGCTGAATATATTTCTAAAAGTATAAACACAGAAATACCTGTATATATTTATCACACTTCAGATTCTATAGAGAGATATAATGCCCAATATTTAAAAAATATTTTAATAAATAAATATGGTTTTAAAAATGTAATCTTTTCTAATACTATTTCATCACTACCCACGAAAATAACGAACCAGGCAGTAGTAATAGCTTTAACAATTGATGAACCTACAGCTGGTAATATAGTTAGACATTTAGGAACATCAATTACAAATTTGGATTTTCTAACATTTTTCTGTCCATCTTCGTGGCTATATTTTGATAATTTGGATTTTTATTTTTTAAATAAAATATCTCCATATATAATGTTTAATAATTGCTATATTGACAAAAATAATATTGAAATAAATCAATTTATTAATGAATTTATAAAAACATACAATACTTTTCCATCTTTATATGCTTTCTATGCTTTTGAGACAATAAATTTTTTAAATGAGTTGATAAGTGAATATGGTGCCAACTACAAAAATTGTATCACACATTTAGATTATATAGGTACAGTCTGTAATTGTAATTTTGAGAGTATAGGTAATGCAAAAGCTAATAAAGCTGCCAAGATAGGTAGGATAAAGGATTATAAGTTAGAAATAGTTTATTGATAAACATTGGCAATTTATAATTTAATGTTTAAGTGGGAGATGAGAGGTGGCTGTAAATAACATTTTAATATTATGCTTTAAATATTTTATTATTTAAAAGATAATATAACATTGCTCTTAATAAAATTTTTTATATATAATTGGTCTGTACCATCTGGCTGGATATTTAATAGCGGACAAAATACAAATGTTATTGATGTAACAGCTAATTATAATAGCGGTTTTGTAACTGTAACTCCTTATAATGATTGTGGCGATGGTCAATCATCAAATATTTATGTTGAAATTTGTCATAAAACTATTATTTCTTATTTTCGTTAATATTAGTCCCTTATTTTTTATTTTCTGTAAAGTATCACCACATTGTCACATTGTTAAGTTAATGGTTTTAGCTGTGAGCATAATGTGAAAACATTTTTTAATGCTATTGAAAAATGGTACGAAATTAATCCGAAAATTTTTAAAGAAAATCCATTATAGTTTAAAAATAAAGTTTTATATTTGTAAGAAAATAAAAGTCCTAGTTTTCATAAATAAAATTGTAAAAATTTACATTTACACATATAATACTTTATAGAACCTAAAAAATAAATGATAAACAATAAAAATAAAAATTAAGACAAATAATTTGTTTATTTAAAAAAAATAATGTAAGCTTGTAAAATTTAAAAAATATAACGATATGAAAAACCTTAAATTTTTAGTAATGATCATCAGCTTAATGATGCTGATGACTGTGCAAATGCAAGCACAAAACGTAGGTATAGGGGATACCTTATTTACTCCTGATGCTTCTGCCATACCTAGATATCAAATCCACTACTGGTGGACTCCTCATTCCACGTATGACTACTACCCAGCGCGATGCTATCTCTAGTCCTGCGCAGTCATTATTGATTTTTAATACAACTACAACTTGTTTTGAGACATTCGTTAATGGTCAATGGAAACCTCTTTGGTGTGATCCATGCTCCATTTTTAATATTACTGTTTCTACTAACTTAGATACAATATGTGAAGGAGATAGCGCAATATTATCTGCTAGTAGTGCTAATAGTTATTTATGGAGTACTGGTGATACCAATAATTTTATTTTAGTTTCGCCATCAGCTACTAGCATTTATTATGTTTCTGGTACTAATAATGGGTGTATTGATGAGGATAGTATACAAATTTATGTTAATACATTACCATCACAACCATCAAATATTAATGGACCTACAGTTTTATGTAATTCTTACTCTATTATTTCAACAGAAGAATTTAATTCTGACGTACTTGTTCATGGTACGTCTGCACCTACTACTGTTTGGTTTGCTCCATCTTATAATACACCTATAAGTTATAATTCTATTAATGGGTGTCCTCCTGGAAGTATAGGTTATTCTGGTAGTTGGAATAACTATTGGGGTAATTTCGTTCGTCTTCCTGAGCTTAATTGCAATAGTTTGGACACTATAAGTCTATCTTTTGATGTATCTCATTCTTATTTTGATACACATCCAAATGACTGGTGCAGATTCTATATGTGGGCAGACAATGCTTACAAACATAATGTTATTTCTGTAAAAATTGACAATGTTGACCATACATATGATGCTGGAGTTAATGGTAAAGGATTTAAATTTTCTGAAGAACGTTCCTGTGCTCATGTAGAAGTTTTATTTGATATTTCAAATATAGTAAATAAATCAAATATCTTATTTTACATTGAACCTTCTTGTGGATATAATGATTCCAAAACTTTTTATGTTTGGTTTGATAATATAAGCGTTAGCTCATATACAGTAAATAATAATGCAGTATATAGTGTCACAGATGAAGGTTTTATATATAATTGGTCAGTACCAACTGGTTGGATAATTAATAGCGGACAAAATACAAATGTTATTAATGTAACAGCTAATAATAATAGCGGTTTTGTAACTGTAACTCCTTATAATGATTGTGGCGATGGTCCATCCTCAAATATTTATGTTGAAATTTGTCCTTAAACTATTATTTCTTATTTTCGTTAATATTAGTCCCTTATTTTTTATTTTCAGTTTATACTTGTAATTTTGTAAAAAATTACTATTATGACTAAATTAAGTGTTAATATTAATAAAATAGCTACAATTCGTAATGCTCGTGGTGGTAATAGACCAAACGTTACTCTAGCTGCTATCAATGTACAACGCTTCGGCGCTCATGGTCTAACTGTACATCCTAGGCCAGATGAACGACACATCAAATATAGTGATGTATATTCTATCAAGCAAAATATATCTATTGAGTTTAATATTGAAGGATACCCTAGTGATAGATTTCTTAATTTAGTAAATGATGTGAAGCCAACTCAGGTAACACTGGTACCAGATCCTCCTGATGCACTCACTAGTAATGAGGGATGGGACTGTTTTAAATATTTCGATTTTCTCTCAAAAGTCATCTATGATTTGAAAAAGTTAGGTATCAGAACTTCGATTTTTGTTGATACTGATATAGATAACATTAAAAATGCTGCTAAAACAGGTACTGATAGAATAGAGCTTTATACTGAACCCTATGCTAAGTACTATGATGTGGATAGAGATGAGGCTATTAAGCCCTTTGTAAATGCTGCAAAAGCAGCTGTAGAGGTGGGGCTTGGCGTCAATGCTGGACATGATCTAAATCTGGAAAATTTGAAATTTTTTTCACAAAATGTACCTAATTTACTTGAAGTTAGTATAGGCCACGCTCTCATTAGTGATGCTCTATATTTCGGACTTGAAAATACAATTCAGATGTATTTAAATGAACTCGGTTATTGATTTCCATTTACATCAATGGATTATTTAAATTAGAAAAATGCCAAATTCTTTCGAAAGCAATAATAGTCCTTTGCTTAGTTATAAATATATCAAAGCAAAAAATAATAGTAATAAATATTTATTGATTCTACATGGATTATTAGGTTGTGCAGATAATTGGTTACCACAAGGACAAATTTTTGCAGAATATTATAATGTATTAATACCAGATTTAAGAAATCACGGTAATTCTTTTCATAATGATTCTATGGCTTATGGGGATATAGCTGATGATATCTTACAGTTAATTAATTATTTACATCTCGAGCAAATATCTATAATAGGTCATAGCATGGGTGGTAAATTAGCAATGTTAATTGCACTTAATCATCCAGATATTGTGGACAAGTTAATTATAATTGATATTGCGCCAGATAGATACATTACCGATGCGAATTATAAATTACTAAATATTTTGGCATCTATTCCAATGAATGAATTTAAAAGTCGTGATGAAATCAAAAACTTCATAAAAGATAAAGTACCAAATTTCAGAGAGGTGGATTTAGTAATGAAAAATATTAAATTAAATAGTCAGAGAAAATATGAATGGAAAATCAATTTAGAAGCTTTAATTAAAAATATAAATCTATTAGCAGACTTTCCTACTTTACATAAAAAATTTACTAAACCAGTCCTTTTTTTACGTGGCGAAAAAAGTAATCATATTCTACCACAGCATTATGAAAAAATATATAATTATTTCCCGAATGCATATATCCAAACTGTATCTAATGCTGGCCATTGGGTACAAGTAGATAATACAGATGAATTTGTCAAATATTCTAATGAATATTTGAATCTATAGTTTTATAATTTAGGTCCGAAATTTACTAATCTACTAGTTTCTGCATCAGCAGCAAATTTTTGGAAATTGTCAACAAAAGATTGTGCTAACTTCTGAGCTTGATTATCATAAGCAGATTTATCTTCCCATGTATTTCGTGGATTCAAAATATCATCATTAATACCTTCGAGATGTTGAGGTAATTTTAGATTAAAGAAAGGCATAGTTTGATATTGTGTTTTCAAGATAGAACCATCTAAAATAGCATGAATAATTTTTCTAGAAACATCAATGTCAATACGTTTACCTACACCGTATGGTCCACCTATCCATCCTGTATTCACTAAATAAGCATGAGCATTATGTTTTTGCATTTTTTCTGCTAATAATCTAGCATAAACGATGGGTGGCAAAGTAAGAAAAGCAGCACCAAAGGCAGCAGAAAATGTAGGTACAGGCTCAATGATACCACGCTCTGTACCGGCTAGTTTAGCTGTATAACCACTTATGAAATAATACATTGCTTCATCTGGACTCAATACTGCTACTGGAGGCAGTACACCAAAGGCATCAGCTGTTAAAAAAATTATGTTTTGTGGATGTGGCCCCGCAGAAGGTATTACTGCATTTGGTATGTGAGAGAGAGGATAAGAAGCTCTAGTATTTTCAGTCTTAGAAGCATCCGCATAATCTATCTCACCAGTTTGAGGATCATAAACTACATTTTCTAAAATTGTATTTCTACGAATTGCACTATAAATCTGTGGTTCTTTTTTGGGATCTAGATTAATACATTTAGCATAGCAACCACCCTCGAAATTAAAAACTCCATCCTCGTCCCAACCATGTTCATCATCACCAATAAGGAATCTCTCGGGATCAGCTGATAAGGTAGTTTTACCTGTTCCAGATAGCCCAAAAAATATTGCAGTGTCGCCGTTTTTGCCAATATTAGCGGAGCAATGCATAGAAGCTATATTTTTCAGTGGTAAAAAATAATTCATCACTGAGAAAAAACCTTTTTTTATCTCGCCACCATACCATGTACCACCGACCAGAGCCATATTTTCTGTGAAATTAAAAGTTACAAAAACATCACTATTTAATTTATGCTCTTGCCATCTTTTATTAGTAACTCTAGGTGCATGAAGCATTATAAACTCAGGTGAAAAATTTTCTAATTCTTTTTCAGTAGGTACAATGAACATATTTTTTACAAAATGTGCAGCCCATGCTATATCAGTGATGACTCTTATAGGCAATCTGTTTTTTTCTGAGGCTCCCACAAAGGCATCCATTACAAAAAGTTCTTTACCATTCAAATACTCTGTAACTTGTTGTTTCAGGTCTGTCCAAACCTCAGTAGACATAGGCTTGTTATCACTATTTTTATTCATTTCATTTTTCCACCACACTGTATCCTTAGTAGTATCGTCATAGACTATGTATTTGTCTTTAGGTGAACGTCCAGTAAATATTCCAGTATCTACGGCTACTGCGCCAGATTTAGTTACAAAAACTTTTGCATAATCTTTCAGCTCTGGACTAGTTTCATATTTGAATAATTCTTCATAAGATAAATTATGATGTACTTTACTAGGCATTATACCCAGGCCATTAAGGTCTTTGATTAATTTATCGGCATTCATATTGCTAAGATATTATATAAATTTGTTAATAATTTACTAGCTCCTATGCGAAATAGATTAGGATTTAGCCAATCTATTCCTAAAATATTTTTTACAATTAGATAATAATTATAAGCTTCTTGTGGTTCTCTAATGCCCCCAGCAGGCTTAAAGCCAATTTTTTTACCAGTGAGTGCATAATATTCTCTTATAGCGTAACACATTACAAAAGCAGCCTCTAAAGTAGCTGCAGGAGATATTTTACCTGTAGATGTTTTAATAAAATCAGCACCATTTTCCATTGCTATCATGCTTACATTATAGATAAGATCTGGGTCTTTCAATTCTCCAGTCTCCAATATTACTTTCAGATGTGCATCACCACATGCATTTTTATGCAAAGCTATTTCATGTTTTACATAATCCAGATTACCAGATAATGCGGCACCTCTGGAAATGACCATATCTATTTCTTGTGCACCATGAGCTACAGCATGCTCTACTTCGGCGATTCTTATATGTAGTGGAGATTGTCCACTAGGGAAGGCACCAGCTACGCATGCCAATCTAATATTGGTATTTTTAAGTTCATTAGAAGCAAAACCAGCAAAATTAGGATATACACATACAGCAGCTACTCCTTTGCCACTAGTTTTTAGATAACTATCTTTAGCTTGATCTATCAACTGTTTGACTACATTATTATTATCTGTGCCTTCTAATGTTGTTAAGTCTATAAAACTAATCAATTCATAAGCAATATCATTAGTTACAACATTATTTTTTATTATTTCGTCTATATTATTACTTAGATGTTCCCAATTCATAAATGTTTAATTTTTAATTTTTTGCAAAATAAGTTAATAATAATTAGTTAACAAAATATTAATTAATTATTAACTAAAAAATTTGTATAATAATCTTGTAATTCAATTAAAAAATTAAAAGCTTCCTCGTCATTAGGAGCTTTGCCATGCCATAAATGATTGTTTTCAATTGATTTAACACCTTTACCCATGACAGTATTAGCAATTATACAAGTAGGCTTTTGTGACCAACTAACAGATTTAAAACAACGTAAAATATCTTTGATATTGTTACCATCACATTCTAAAACATTCCAATTGAAGGCGACAATTTTATTTTTCAGAGGTTCTAGAGACATTACTTCCTCTGTATTGCCATCGATTTGCAATCTATTTCTATCTACTATTGCTAATAAATTAGCTAATTTGTAATGTCCAGCAGACATAAAAGCTTCCCATACATTACCTTCTTGCAGTTCTCCATCTCCCATTAAACAAAAAATGCGATAATTATTCTTAAGAAATTTTGCAGCTAATGCCATACCAACAGCTACAGAAAGGCCTTGCCCCAGTGAACCACTTGACGATTCAATGCCTGGTAATCCATTTAATCTACTAGGATGGCCTTGTAGCCTGCTACCAAATTGACGTAATGAAAATAATTCTTTTTTGCTAAAATATCCAGCATTAGATAAAGTGGCATACCACACTGGTGCTATATGTCCATTAGAGACTATCACTCTATCTCGTTGCTCCCAATTGGGTTGTAATGGGTCATGCTTTAATTCATTAAAATATAATACCGTAAAAATATCTGCCATTCCTAGCGATCCACCTAAATGTCCACTGCCAGCTTTAGCAAGCATATTAATAACATCTTTCCTAATTTCATAACTAATTTTTATTAATTTTTCTATTTCATTCATTTCGACGCATTATTTGTACAAAATTAAAATTTTTACATCAATAAACTATCAAATAATTTTTTAAATTTTATAAGATATATTTTGGATAAAGTTAAAGAGAGTTTCTTCACAAAATAAATTAAGTTAGTTCCTTATAAATCTATTTTTTAAAAACTGAAAAAGATACGAATTCCGTTATGGTGAATGGTAGTATGTGGAGGTATGCTTGATGAAGATTGGTATTTGGCGAAATAAGGGTTTATCAAAATGTGAGTAAGGATAATGAAACATAAAATATGTTAGACTTAATAATTTATATTATATAAATATTTTTTACTATTTTTGTCAAAAATTTTTTATTATGGAAAAATTACTAGAAAATTCAAAAGAATACCTCGCTTTGCCCAAAGATCGCAAGCGTGATTATTTAGATCAGCTATACCAATTTCTGGTGGATGATCATGCTACAGTAGTTGATTATCAAAAGCTAAAAATCCAATCTACAGCTGCCATTTGCCCAAATTGCAGAAGTGAAAACGTTATCAAAGCTGGTAAACGTAAAGGTAGACAAATATATAGATGCAAAAACTGCCGATATCAATTTAGTGAAACAGCCCGTACCTTTGTCTATCGCATGCGAAAATATCCTCTAATGCTCGATTACATGAGATGTATGCTTGAGGGTAAAAGTCTGCGTGCATGTGCCGATGAGGTGGGTATTTGCTTAAAAACAAGTTTTCGATGGAG
>LFTI01000007.1 GCA_001513285.1 Rikenellaceae bacterium DTU049 | reverse complement strand
AACTGATGCAGTGTGGCAGGTACGGATGGGATATAGAGACCGATCAGAATACCCGCCACAATACAGATGGCTACCCAGAGTGTGAGGGTTCGTTCGAAAAAACTTATGCCTTGATTTTTCTTCATATTTTTATTTGATAATTGAAATCTATCTGTTTTTTTTGCAAACTGTGAATTGAAAACTAATTTTTATATCCTGATACCGTAATGCTGTAAATACCGTTATCACTATCTTTAAAACGGATACCCTCTGTAACGGATAGATACTTATCCATTATCTCCTTTGGGATCAGGATTTCTTTTTGTTTGTGAACGGTGATGTTTTTAAATCCCTGCAGTGCTATGATGCTGAGATATTCATTTATCTCAATTGCACCCGAAACACAACCTACGTACATCTCGGCATCATTCTTTAACTCTTCGGGTAGATTGCCTTTGAGCACCACATCTGAAACGCAGAAATGTCCCGAAGGTTTTAAGACCCTCATCATTTCAGCAAAGGCTTTATTTTTGTCAGGTACAAGGTTCAACACACAATTGGAGACGATTACATCAAATGTACTGTCGGTAAAAGGCATCTCTTCAATATCTCCTTTTACAAACGATACGTTCGTATGTCCAAGCTTATGGGCATTTTCAACTGCTCTGCGAACCATGGCGTCAGTGAAATCCAAACCGGTTACCTTACCGGTATCACCAACAATGACTCGCGCAACAAAGCAATCATTCCCAGCACCGCTCCCAAGGTCAAGCAGATGGTCTCCTCTCTTTATATCTGCAAATTGGGTAGGGATACCACAGCCTAACCCCAAATCGGCATCAGGATTGTAGCCTTCCACATGTTGATATTCATCGCCAATCATGCTGAATTCCAGTTCGCCACAGCATCCTGAAGATCCGCAACAGGATAATGGAGCCATTTGTAAACTGTGATTGGCAATAGCTCCATACTTGCGCTTCACCACCTCTTTTAAATCCTCTGACTTCATAACTGAGGTTTTAATTGCTCTATATACAATTTGTGAAAATCATTTTTTATCTGAGCGCGAATCCTGTAAAACTCGCTCAAAATAAATTCTTCAGTTCCTTTTGCATG
>LFTI01000019.1 GCA_001513285.1 Rikenellaceae bacterium DTU049 | reverse complement strand
ATCCCATCCGTACCTGCCACACTGCATCAGTTCGAGTACGCCAATGTCTCCATTCCGGTAGCCATCCTTATCTGGCTGATGATATTCCCCATGATGTTAAAAGTGGATTTTAACAGCGTGAAAAATGTGGGCAGCAAGCCAAAAGGCATCCTGATCACAGGGGTGACCAACTGGCTGATCAAACCCTTCACCATGTTCGCCATCGCATGGTTCTTCTTTTTCGTGGTGTTCAAGTCGCTCATCCCCGCTGCGCTGGCTGACCAGTACCTGGCTGGCGCGGTGCTGCTGGGTGCTGCTCCCTGTACCGCCATGGTGTTCGTCTGGAGTCACCTCACCCGGGGTGATGCAGCCTATACCCTGGTGCAGGTGGCGCTGAACGACCTGATCATCCTGGTGGCTTTTGTCCCTATCGTGGGGCTGCTGCTCGGAATCGGAGGGATCGCCATACCCTGGGATACGCTATTCCTCTCGGTGGTGCTCTTCGTGGTGGTACCACTGCTGGCCGGTATGCTCACACGCATCTACGTGGTGAAAAGGCGGGGGATCGACTACTTCAACAATGTCTTTATAAAGAAATTCAACAACATCACCGTGGGGGGGCTGCTGCTCACGCTGATCATCCTCTTCTCGTTCCAGGGTGACACCATCCTGCAGAACCCGCTTCATATCCTGTTGATTGCCATTCCGCTGATCATCCAGACGGTGCTGATCTTCTTCATCGCCTACGGGTGGGCCAGGGC
>LFTI01000022.1:431-32128 GCA_001513285.1 Rikenellaceae bacterium DTU049 | reverse complement strand
GTAGTTCCTAAGGGACAAGCACGCATTAGAGTACAACTATCAGCTGCTCACGAATTTGAACATATTGATAAATGTGTGAAAGCTTTTGAAAAAGTGGGTAAAGAAATGGGAGTTTTAAAAAAATAAAAAGTATTAATATTTAATTTTTATCTATGGGGACAATAATTTTTTGTCCCTTTTTTTAATTTTATTTTATTATACGAATTTTATTTTATTAATTTTGCAAAATATTTTTTAATAAATAATAAAAAAGTGATATCAAATAAGGTGGTTTTAGTTACAGGTGCCTCATCAGGCATAGGTAGAGCCTTGTGTTTACAATTAGCACAAAAAGGATACCGTGTAGCTGGAATGGCCAGGAATATTGATAAATTATATGAATTAGATACTGAAATCAAAAAATTAAATTACGAATTTTTGCCTGTACAAGGAGACGTGAGGATAGAAAGTGATTGCAAAAAGCTTATTGATATTACTTTAGAAAAATGGGGACGTATAGATATTTTAATAAATAATGCTGGTATATCTATGAGAGCACTTTTTGATGAGGTGCGTTTAGATGTTTTACAAGAATTAATGAATACAAATTTCTGGGGGACTGTTTATTGTACTTATTATGCTTTGCCACATTTATTAAAAAATAAAGGAAGTTTAGTAGGAGTATCATCCATTGCGGGCTATCAAGCTTTGCCTGCTCGTACAGGTTATTCTGCTTCTAAGTTTGCTATTCAAGGTTTTCTCAATACTATTAGGATAGAAAATCTATATACTGGATTGCATGTGATGATAGCTTGTCCTGGTTTTACAGCATCCAATATTAGAAATACTGCCTTGACAGCTGATGGTTCACAACAAAAAGATACGCCATTAGAGGAAGGCAAACTCATGAGTGCAGAAAAAGTAGCTAGTAGAATAATTAAAGGAATTGAAAAACGTAAAAGGCAAGTTATCATGACTACAGAGGGGAAATTAACTGTGTTTTTAGGTAAATTTTTCCCTGCTTTAGTTGATAAACTTGTTTTCAAAGATATGTTAAAAGAAAAAAATTCACCATTAATAAAAAAATATCCATATGGAAAAAATTAAAAAATTGGAAGTTATACCTTTAGAAGGTTCTAATTTATTTAAGTTTGGAGACTCACAAGATACAATTTTAGAAATTTTAGGTGAGCCAGAAGACATCGAAAAGTACGAAGAAGAAGATGATGAACCAGCTACTAGTATTTGGTTTTATGAAGATACTATCTCTTTATTTTTTGATGAGATAGATGATGATTATTATGCCCTTAAAGGCATTGAAAGTTCTTTCCCAGATACTTATTTTAAGGGAAATAAGGTTATAGGACTAGCTTATAATGACTTAAAAAAATTCTTGAATAATGCTGGTTATAATAAATTTGATGAAGAAATAGAAGAATGGGGCGAAAAACGTGTATCAATAGAGGATGATATGGTAGATTTTTATTTAGAAGATGATGAAGTTGTAAGTGTAGCCTGGTCTAGCGAATATTAATTTATTTCTTCTCATTTTTTATAATTATTAATCTTTGATTTTAATTTTGTGAATCCAATCATAGAGGTAGAAAATTTAACTAAAATATATAGATTAGGTAGTTTGCACGGTTCTTATCTCACTTTTAGAGATTCCATTACTCAATTATTTAAAACTAATCCCCAAAATAGAAAAAAGCATTTCATTAAAGCTCTAGACAATGTGAATTTAACTATCGAAAAAGGCCAAAAAATTGGAGTTATTGGTAGAAATGGTGCGGGCAAAAGCACATTTCTCAAAATCTTATCTCGAATTACTTATCCTACATCAGGCTCTGTTATATTGAGAGGAAGAGTAGCTAGCTTATTAGAGGTAGGTACTGGTTTTCATGGAGAGCTAACTGGTAGAGAAAATGTGTATCTTAATGGAGCTATTTTAGGCATGAAACGTCAAGAAATTAATAAAAAATTTGATGATATTGTTGCATTTTCGGGTGTAGAAAAATTTATTGATACTCCAGTGAAGCACTACTCTTCGGGCATGCAAATGAGGTTAGCTTTTGCTGTCTCAGCTTTTCTAGATGCAGATATTATGCTCGTCGATGAGGTATTAGCTGTAGGTGATGCTGAATTTCAAAAGAAATGTCTTGGTAAAATGGATGAGGTTTCTAATACTGAAGGCAGAACAATCATCTTTGTTAGCCATAACCTCAATGCTATTTCTAATCTATGCGAAAAATCTGCTCTTTTTGTCAATGGACATTTAGATACTTTTGATGACACCGACAAAGTAATTAACAAATACATAAATGAAATAGCCAAGTATGATACTTCTAAATATTGGAATAATATTAATAATGAAGTCGTTAAGCCAATTTCATTTAGAATTTTAGATAATGAAAATAATGAAAGATTCACTTTTACTAATAATGAGGATGTTTATTTTGAAATTATCTATGAGAAATTAACTGATGATGACATTTACCCTAATATTCACATTTTAACCTCAAATAATCAATATGTTTTGACTAGCATCATTGATAGTGATATAGTACCAAAAGGCAAAGGTATCTTTAAAATTTATGCTAAATTAGAAAAAAATCTACTCAATCAGGGCTTGTATTATCTAGGAATTGCTTTTACTAATTTAGACAAAAAGAAAGTTGAATTTTTCGAAAATTATTGTGTTAATTTCGAAATAGAAGATTTACCTGAAAACCGTAATTATCCATACTTCTATCCTCTTGCTGGCATCATTAGACGAGAGCTTATTTGGATAGTATAAATTTGTTTGTAATTTAGACAAAATAATTTATAATATAATTAATTTAAATAAATTTCATTGGAATGAGTAGAATTTTAATAGTAGATGATGAGAAGTCTGTGAGAGAGACTTTGAGAGAAATGCTAGAATATGAAGGGTATGAAGTGGTAGAGGCTGATAGTGGATTGCAAGCTTTAGATTTATTTTCTCAACAATCGTTTGATGTAGTTTTATGTGATATTAAAATGCCTGGAATGGATGGTATGGAGCTTTTAGAAAAAATTTTACAAAGCTATGATATACCAGTAATAATGATATCTGGCCATGGAACTATCGATACGGCAGTAGATGCAATTAAAAAAGGTGCTTTTGATTTTATAATAAAACCATTTGATTTAAATAGATTGCTAATATCTATACGTAATGCATTGGATAGATCTAATTTGATGGAAGAAACTAAAAGACTTAAAAGCAAATTATCCAAAAAATATGCTTTGATAGGTGAATCTGATGTGATGAAAAAACTAAAAACAAATATAGAGAGAATTGCTCCCACAGATGCTAGAGTTCTAATAGTTGGTGAAAATGGTACGGGCAAAGAAAATATTGCCCATTGGTTACACGAGTTGAGTCCACGTTCAAAAGGTCCATTTATTGAGGTGAATTGTGCTGCTATACCTTCTGAATTGATTGAAAGTGAGCTATTTGGTCATGAAAAAGGTGCTTTTACATCTGCTATAAAATCTAAAAAAGGCAGTTTCGAGTTAGCTAATAACGGCATTTTGTTTTTAGATGAAATAGGTGATATGAGCTTAGCAGCTCAGGCAAAAGTTTTAAGAACTTTAGAAGAAAATAAAATAACACATGTAGGTGGTGAAAAAGAAATACCCGTTAATGTGAGAGTGATAGCAGCTACTAATAAAAATTTAGTTGAGGAAATTCAAAATAAAAGATTTCGTGAAGATTTATTCCATAGACTAGCAGTAATCATTATAGAGGTCCCCCCGCTTAGAGAACGAAAAGAAGATATATCTCTTTTAATAGATTATTTTTTGCAAGAGTTTAGCGAAGCTATGAAAAAACCTCCATTAACTTTCGAACCAGACACTATTGAGTATTTAAAAGAACTTCCTTGGCGAGGTAATGTCAGAGAGCTGAGGAATATTATTGAAAGGCTAATGATCCTGTGTGATGGCAAAGTAGGTTTAGATGATGTCAAAACATTTGCTAATCCTTATTATTAAAAAATAAAATTAGGAGTTTTATTAATATCTAAATTATTACTTCTATCTATCTGTTATTAAACGTTTTACTAAATAATGTATTCTTTGTTTAAATTAATTAATGATATTTAATTAATTATTTTATAATGCTTAAAATCTTTATTAATGAATATTTAATAGAAATATTTTCTAAAATTTAATTTTTAGTAATTTTCTTTATATGCTATAATTTGAAAAATATTCATTGTATTTTATTTTAATTCATATATCATATCTGAATTTAAACATTTATTAATCAATTAAGAGTTTTATTAATAACTAAATTATTATTGTGAATGTCTTGATAATAGATATATTTCTTTTGAGTATAATTGATTTTTGAATAAATTTTTACTTATTTTACATTTCTTTGTCAACCACACAAAGAAAAAGTAACAAAAGAAAAGTCTCAAATTAGGGAATAATTTGATGAAGCAGAAAAATGTGTTTTAAACTCATTTTTATATAACTTTTTTCTAACCAGCTATTATCATAGTTTTCAATAGATTAAAATCTTTTATTTGAATTCCATTTTTAGTATATTTTATAATGTTGTCTCTTTTAAAAGATGATAATATCCTTACACAATTTTCATTAGACATACCAGAAAATTCAGCAATGTCTTTTCTAGTGATTAAATTTGGTATGACATCACTTTCAAAAACAGTTTGACTTAGATATAATAGAGTATGTGCTACTCTACCTATTGTTTGCTTTAGTCCTCTAATGGCTAATTTTTCAAAAACGATATTGTAGTTTTCGCACAGCCATTTAGTCACTTCTCTATGAAAATCTTTATTTTGCTCCATTAAGATAAAAAAATCATTTTTCTCAATTAAATAAATTTTACAAGGAGTTAATGTAACTGTAGTAAAATAAAATGATTTACCATACAATGATGAAAGAGCTATAAATTCAAAAGCTTTATTAACCATAAAACTCAATGTATGTCCTTTACTATCTTCTACAAAAGACTTGCAATATCCTTCTGCTAACAAAATGAAATATGAAGAGAATGCATTTTGCTTGCATACAGTTTCTCCTTTTCTAAAATTTAGACAAGTATGAAGTAAGCCATCTATCTGATCTACTGTTAGATTAAATGCTGAAAGCCAATTTACTAAATCTTTTGAATATTTATCTGATACTTTTGCATTATATATGGGTGTATACTCTTTATATGACATAGTTTCTATCTTAGCAATTGTGCTTAAATAGTCTGATAATCTAGAAATTAATAATTTTATAAAATCTTTTTCAGCTTTCGAAAATTCTATTTCACCATTATCGAGCCCTTGATAAGATAATACCATTACACCTCTATTTTCATTATCAACGATTATTGGCATTGATATCATTTTAGTCTTATCGATATTAGCTATTTCTTCTCCAAAATTTATATTATCATAAGTAATATGTATTTTTAGCAATTCTGAATTAGAAAAGTAATTAGATATATTGTTTATAATAAAATTGAAAATTTCTTTTATATCATTAGTTTTATTTAGTTTCTCATCTAAGCTAAATAAGAAAGTAAGATACTTATTATCTAGATAACTATTAAGCCAAGATTGATTTTCCATAATAATTTTTATGCAAATATATAAAAAATTAATTGATAAAAATCATAAATGATTTAAGTAATTAAAAAGATAGCCGTGCTTTTCACGGCTATCTTTTTAATATATTACAATAAACTTACAAAAATTATTTTTTTACAATTTTCTTTGCACTAGTACCTGTACTGTTAGATACATTTACTATGTACATGCCAGCAGGTAAATTAGATAAGTCAATAGTACAATGATCTTTACCTTCTACTACAATAGAATATACTTCAGCTCCCATTATATTCATAATTTTTATAGTATTAATACCTTTATTGATCAAATTAATATTTAATTGATCAGATACGGGATTAGGATAAATAGAGAAGTTAGCAGTATTTGTATAGCTAGTTATACCTTGAGGACCAATAATAACATCATTTAAAAGATAGTAATCAATTCTATCATCTGAAGTATAATTACCACCTAAAATGCCAACAGATAGAGGAACTTTGATATTACCATTACCTAAATCAAAACATTGATCAGCTAAAAAGTGCCAAGTAGCTTGCCCCTCAATATCAGTGCCTGCAGTTACATTAATAGTTTCTGAATAAGTATTGGTAGTAGCATCATAAACTTTTACGAATATATCAGGTATCATATTATTATATTCATTATCTGTTTCAGTTACATAAGAAGTATCACTATCTGCCCAAGAAAATACAATATAACTACCATCTGGTGTACGACTCATTTGAGGACGACTTTCAATAGTATAATTACTACTTCCTTCTGAATAGAAAATATAATCATCACACCAAACTGTATCTATCAATTTGGCATCCCATCCAGTAGATGTTTGATAAATATCAAATAATACACCATTCATATAAAATCTATTTACTAAATATGATAATGAATCAGGTGAATTACTCCAAGCTCTGTGAATATAACAAGCAAAATGTAAATTACCATTTTTGTCTATAACTGCCTCTATTGGATTATAAAAAAATGGACGATTAACTCCTGATGAGGCAAAATTTGTAACATGATCTACTATAGTGGGGATAGTTTCCCAGTTAAATTCAATTTTTGTCCAATTATTACCACCATCATTAGTTTGATATATAAATGGTTGATAAGATAGAGGATCATTAGCATCTGGATTACGACCAACAAATACTAAATAACCATTAGTTCCATTATCATCCATTGCTAAAGCAGGATAAGTTAATCCATCAGGTAATCCCCCTGTTGTAGCAAAGCCTGGTTCTACTGGTACTCTATTCCATATAACTGAATCCCCAGTAGCATCCCACTGCCCTATGTTTACAATATAAACAATTCTAGTGTAATTAGAACCATTATCTTCATTTGCATCACCTAAAACAAAAAATTTATCTCCATGTGATTGTAGAAATAATCTATTAAATAAAGTCTGTCTATCACTAGCCACATCTGGATAAAGTGTAGATTCAAATGGTAGAGGTTGATTATTTAAGCCTGTACCGTCTAATAATTCAGAAGCATAAAAATCACCTCCCCATGTACCGCCTATAAGCATAGGACCTGTAACTACAATAGCAGCATTCTCATAGTTTGTATTACCAGAAGGATTATAAATAACTCCACTCGGATATCTACCAAAATAATCACTTGTAGAAATAGGTAAGCTCCATGGTATCAATGTTGTACTATCGAATGAGGTACCACCATTAGTAGATAAAGATGTTCTAACAACACCGCTACCACCTGTATAAGCAGGGTCTTGTCTATAGGTGAATGCAATAGCGTTTAGCTCTTGATTGGCACTTAAACATGTCTGCTGCTCTAATAGTACTGAAAAAATATTGACAGAATGTCCCATCTTAGACATAGTTAAAGCCCTTTTATTGTTATTTTGTGCTATTTTATTTAGTAATGGAGCTACTTCATTTTTATATGAAGTAAAAGAAATTTGTTTATCATTACTTAATGAGATCTTGTTTACTTTGAAAGCATCTAATTTTTTAGGTGCCACATTAGCATTCTTATTCTGAGCCATTAATAAGCTCACACTTACCATTAATACTAATGTTAAAATTGATTTAAATCTTTTCATAATTTTTATATTTTAGGATTGTTATTACAAATTTATATAAAAATTTTTAATTATGCAATTTTTTTTAATGTTTTATTATAATTCAAACTAAAATAATAAATAATTCTTTATGTTAATGAATTTTTGCAACTAAAAAAGGAAGGATTTGAGTCCTTCCTTTTTTAGTTTTTATGGATATACAATTTATTCTATGATTATCTTTTGAGTTTTCAATAAATTACCATCAGCTAGCAAAGAGAACATATACATTCCAGCAGGTAAATTATTAACATCAATATGTATATTGGTATTTCCTGCTTTTACATTAATAGATTCAGAATAAACCTGTTGACCTAATATATTTGAGATATTTATAATAGCATTGGTACTGACTGGAGATATTATGTTTACATTTACATAATCATTAGCGGGATTTGGATATATAGATATTGAATTTATCGTATTATATTCATTAATTGAATTAATAACACCGATATCAGTTTTTTTAACTTTCATATAAAGAATATCATTTTCTTGTTGAGCATGGGTGCCGTCTTGTAATGCATTACCTGGACCATAATCAGCTTGAAATGTAAGATGTAAGTATTCATCAGTATTTTTAGCCATAGCAGGATAGACGCATTCTCGTAAATCAAAATCTTCCCCCGCAGTTAATTCAGTAAAATCACTCCATGTTTGTCCACCATCTGTAGATTTAGTTGCCCATAAATGACGACAAAATGCACCAAGGAACTGATTCTCGTTCATATGAGCAAAAACAACATAAATATCATTGTTATCGTCTATAGTTATTTGTGGTTGAGAAACTAATCCATGATTACCATAAGATGGAATTTCAATCCAATCACCTGAAAAATCATCAAATAATACACCACTATTATCTAAATCCATCAACCATGCTACAGGAATTAAATCTGTAGTTTCTGGATCTAGGTCATAATTAATAGTACCCATACCTTCATTCCAATAAGCAAGATAAGAAGTAAATGGGAACCATGAGAACATTTCTGAAGCTGGATCATCTACCATAACTCTTACTACACCAAAAGTAGCATGCATTAGTCCATCATTATCCATTTCTAGAGCTACAAGTCCGTCACAAACATATGTAGTGTCCAATGGGGTATTATAATCAAAAGGAAATGGATTAGGATGTTTAAAAACATCTATTTTTTCCCAAGTATCACCACCATCAGTAGATTTCATTATAAATACATCATGCCACATATTGCCTACTATGAAGGCAATAGTCCCGTTCTTAGGCTTTGCCCAAGCGTAGATATCTGCTGAATAGGATAACATGCCGTCATCAAATCCCATACCTGGCAATACACTATGTTCCCAAGTATTACCACTATCAGTAGATCGAGAATATATTATAGCTGTTCCTACACCCTGATATGGGTCAGTACCACCATGAGCAGATAATACATGGATTGTATCTCCAACAGTAATGACTCTTGGCCATGTAAGTTCAGCACCAGTTGGCGCAGTAATTACTGTTTGTGTCCAAGTTCCTGTGCCCTTGGTATCTCTTTTATTCATAACTAAATTAGAAGCTCCATCATGTGCAATAACTATTTCACCATTATTAAATGGGGAATAGCTGCCCCATCCTGTCCTAACAGTTTCTATCCTTTGTGTAGGTATCGGCCCCCATGATGTACCATCATAATAATTGTAGCCCGTACCTCTGTCTGCTAAAGAACCTGTTCCCTGAATCCACGCAGCACCAATAGTACCATCAGGATATAAATAAATTCTAGTATCCATAGATTTATTAGATTGAATATCATATTCAGTAGAACCTATAGCTTGATTATCAAATAATTTCTCATTAATAGATAAATAAGGAATTTTAACCTCTGGCACTGGTTCATCTCCTTTAAATAGTTTATGATATTCAGCTGTAACAGCATAATTTTTTAAATTAGTAGGTACCTTGGGCCTTTCTTGTGAAAATAGGCTCATTGAAAAACCTAATAAAATCACTAAAACAAATAAAATTTCTCTTTTCATATATTTTTATATTTTGGGGTTGTTATTGCAAAATTATATAAAAATTTTTAATTATGCAAATTTATTAAAAATATTTTTCCTACACGTATTTTTTACAAATCAATGAAATATTTTATGTCATAAATTTTTTTCAAAAGGAAATAAAACAAGACTTATACTGATAATTTATTATTAATTATTTCTAATAGAAACAAAATTTTTATCTATTCTTTTCACAGTTAGTCTAGGTAATAAAATAGAAATAATTACTAGTAATAAAATTATAAAAAAGTAATCAATGAACTTAAAAGCTATTGGATAAGCCTGATAACCCACCATTTCTCCTCCTTGCATAGGAACTATTCCAAATTGTAATTGTAAAAATGCAATTGCACTTCCTAATAATAGTCCTATTAATCCACCACCTAAAACTATAATGGCTCCTTCCCTCAAAAAAAGCTTCTTTAATTGCGAAATATCCATCCCTAATGCATATAATGTCTGCACTCTTTTTTGTTTATCTATTAAAAGTAATCCTAATGAACTTATGACATTGAGAGAAGCTATTAATACAATAAATGCTAATAATATAAAAACTATCAATCTTTCATTACGCAATATTTTATACAAAAGTTCATCTTGCTGTTGTCGGTCTTTCACTATAAACCCTTCTGGCAATAATTTAGTAAGTTCTCTTTTCACCTTAGTGAGGCTGGCTCCGTTTGCTATATTTATTTCTATATTACTGTAATTATTTCCTATATCTAATAAATTTTGCACTTCTGATATAGGAGCATAGATGTAAACATTGTCATAGTCTTGATTGATAGCAAATATACCCGATACAGCACAAGCAGATTCAGTAAAAAGTGCAGTAGCAGATACCTGAGGCGAGTTTTCTTTTATTGAATATAAAAACAAATATCTCGAATAATCATTAATATTAACATTTAGGTTATGAGCTACACCAGTGCCTATAATAACAGCAGGGATAGAATCTAAAATAGTTACCCGGGACTCACCATAAATTATATAAGGAGTGATATTTTGAACATTATAACCATCTGTTGATATGCCTTTGACTTTAACAACTATCTGCTCATCATCATATCTAGCAAGAGCAGTTGCTTCTATTGTGGGCTCAATGAAAGATATACCAAGAATTTGCTTTATTTTATCTAAATTTAATGAATTTTTATCAAATGGCTTACCATCAGCTTTAGTTATGCTTATATCAGGATAAATCACCTCTGTCATAGATACTATTACATCTTCAAAACCATTAAATACACAAATAACAATTATTAGTGCAGCCACAGCTATCATAATGCCAAAAAAAGTAACATAAGTTAAAATATTTATTAAACTATATGATTTTTTAGACTTCCAAAATCTATAAGCTATCCAATATGAGAGAAAAGCTGACCTCATTTTTTATGTAATATATTGTCAATTTTTTCGATATAATCTAAAGAATCATCAATAAAAAATTGTAAATCGGGCATCCACCTTAACTGATGTCTAATTTTTTGAACCATCAAATTTTTAATTTGTGATTTAAAAATTTGAATCTCTTGTAAAACAGTATCTTTATCAGATACACCGTAGATAGAAAGATATACTTTAGCTAGTTTCAGATCCTTTGATACTCTAACCACTGTAACTGTAATCATAGCATCATGAAACCAATCTTTAGCTTCATTGACAAAAATTTCCGATAAGGCCCTTTTAACGACACTGGCTACTCGCTGCTGCTTAATAGATTCCATATTATTCCTTATGTTTTTATAAATATTTAACAAAATTACAAAAAATTATAGATGATATTAAGAATAAATAATTTTGATTTTAATAATAGTTTGCTTTAATGGAACTTTTGTTATTAATAAATATGGAGATGGGAGTTTTGATAAGGAGGGAAAGAAGCTGTTTGAAACGGGTTCTATCCATGTGAGCCATGTGAGTAAAAAATTATTTTTATAGTTTATCAAGTTTTTTAATTAACAATAATTTTTATATTTGCAAAAAAATTATTGTTATGGATAAAATATTTGAAAACCCAACTAAAATATTTACCTTTACTAAAGAAGGCACTCGCGAGTTCTACGACAATCTCTATAATCAAATGGTTGAAGAAGGCAAAGATGTCGTAGATTATCAAGAAATTAAAGCAATGTCTACTGGAGTACTTTGTCCAGATTGCAATAGCAGTCATGTTATTAAAAATGGTTTGCAAAGCGGAGTTCAAAACTATCGATGTAAAAGCTGTGGCAGACAATTCAGAGTTACCACTGGCACTTTCATGTATGGCATTCATGAAAAGGGCAAAATGCTCGAATATATCAAATGTATGAGTGCAGGAATGAGCTTGAGAGAATGTGCAAGAATTGCACGCATAAGTTTAACAACGAGTTTCTTTTGGCGACACAGAATTCTCAGTGCTTTACAATCATTTGAAGACAATGTTAATTTCTTTGGAGTAGTGGAATTAGAAGAATTGCTAATGAATTACTCAGAAAAAGGTAAAAAGAAACGAGATAAGAAAGAATTAAAAAAACTAAAGAAAAAGAAGCCAACCAAAGTAGCAGTATTGGCAGCTACAGACAGAAGTGGAAATATACTATTCAAAAAATTAGAAGATGATAGAGTGCAAGCTGATCATATATCAGATTTTCTAAAATCTCGAATATCCAAAGATTCAGTGGTATGTGGCAGTGATAAAAAAGCTTTCAAAACTGTAACTGCAGAGCATATCAAACATAAAGAGATAACAAACAAAAACAAGATGAAGCGAGGAATATACAGTGTATCAAATGTTCATAAGAAGATAACAGATTTCGTGGGCTGGATATATTATAAGTTTCGTGGAGTTGCAACGAAATATTTGACAAATTACATAATGTGGTTTGTGGTTAAGGGGAAGTATTTGGCGGAGAAGATAATAGAAGATACTGGGAGGTTGCTGAATTTGGCTGCGTCGGATCGGAGGGCATGGGAGCGGTACAGCAATCTCATGTCGTCAACATATTTAATCTATAACATTTAAAGATTTTTCAAAATCTCTTTTTTCAATTTTTCCTCACTTAACATTCACTTTTCAATAAAGTAATATAAAAATTATTGTACTATTTTTATTTCGTTTAATATTCTCTGCGCATTGGCGTATTTGTCAATGATAAACAGCATATATCTGATATCGAGTACAATGTTTCGGCATCTGCTTTCATCGAAATAAAAATCGCTCATGGTACCTTCCCATACTCTATCGTAATTTAGTCCAATTATTTCTCCTTTACTATTAAAGACAGGGCTTCCACTATTGCCACCAGTGGTATGTGCTGTACTTATAAAAGCTATTGGTAGCTCACCTTTAGCATTTGTATATGGCCCAAAATTTTTTGTTTTAAATAATTCTAGTAGGGTGCTATCTATCTTGTAATCTTCTGCTTCTCCCCATAATGCTTTATCTACCATGCCATTGATTGTTGTATAATAAAGATAAGTAATAGCATCTGCAGGATTATATGGTTTTACATTGCCGTATGATATTCTCATAGTGCTATTAGCATCATAATAATACTTGTTTGGTGGTAAATAATAACTCTGTAGTCTGGTATATATGCGGTAAAGGCTATCTAATTTATTATTGTAATAGTTTTCCATTGGCCATATCTCTTTGGAATACCAGTATAATAATTGACTTGTTAGTAAATATAATGGATCTTTTTGAATTTTTTTAGGATTAATTTTATTTTTATTACATGCTTCTGATATTTCATCTATATTAATAAAAATAGACTTGTCTATATTTTTAGTAGCATTAACTTTGGTTTTTAATATTTCATCAGGTAAATATTTTGATAGGCTATCTAAATATTTAAAAGTAGAATTGAATAAATTTTGTTCTAATTCCAAATTATTATTTTTTAAAAAATTATTTATATGGTAGCACCATTTACTTTGCCAGCTATCTATTTCGTTTTTTTGTAAGTCTTTAATATCGGATATTGTACGTTGTATTAATTTAGTAATTTCATTAGAAAAATAAGCTTCATATAGCACTCTATCTATATATTCGTAGTCATAGATCAGCTGATGATATTGGTATATCGTATCTAACAAATTAGAATATTTTTTTAAAGAGTCGATATTTTTGAGCCAAGTAATAAATTCTTGTTCTTTAGCATATCGTTTATCTATGGCATTAGTTGCATTGATGCCTACTGTTTCGCCTTGCATTTTTTTCCAGTAGTTAGCTATACCAGCCCTTTTATTAGCATACATCAATCTTATAGTATCATTATTACGAGAAGCATTTTCTATAATATTCAATTTTGTTGTCCTAATGTCTATAGCTATAGGATTTATATGGTTTACATTCATATCTATACCTTTAGAAGTCATGAAATGAGTAGTTGACCCAGGGAATCCATATACGAATATGAAATCATCTTTATCTACGCCTTTTTTAGATACGGGAGCTACATATTTAGGTTTATATGGGACATTATTTTCTGAGTAATTAGCTGGTTCATTATTCTGATTTACATAGATGCGAAAAATTGAGAAATCTCCTGTATGACGTGGCCACATCCAATTATCTGTGTCACCTCCAAAATTACCAATAAATAAAGGGGGAGCTGCTACAAAACGTATGTCGCTAAACACTTCATAGGTCATCAGATAATATGCATTGCCGTAGTTAAACTCTCTAACTACAGCATTTATATAAGGTTTAGTTTTATTCTCTGCAGCAATATTTTTACTTATTTTGCTCACAATTTCTTTTCTTTGTTGTTCGGTAGCGTTCGCTGGTATTTGAGATAAAATTTCATTAGTTACATCTCGCATGTTTATCAATCTAGATATTGTAAGTCCAGAAATAGATATTTCTTCCTTAAAATCTTGAGACCAGTATCCATTAGTCAGATAATCATTATTGACAGTGCTCACCTTAGCTATCGATCCATATCCACAATGATGATTAGTTATTACTAGACCTTGTTCACTAACTATAGCACCTGTGCATCCACTACCGAATAGTACCACAGCATCCTTTAGACTAGAATTATTTATACTATATATTTCCTCTGGAGTCAATTTTAATCCTCTAGTAACCATATCATCATATTGAGCTTCTAAAAGGACTGGCAGCCACATTCCTTCATCTGCCAAAAGATTTTTACATAATGATAAACTTAAAATCACAATTAAAATCATTAATCTTTTCATAATACTATTATTTTTTATTAATTTATAAGCAAAAATAATAAAAGATATTTACTTATGAGTAATTTTTAAAATTAGTAATTTTGAATGTATTATGAGTTTTAAAATTTTTTAAAAAGTTAATGAGTTGACAAGTTTAAAGAGATAAATGGGGATATTACAATATTATCTAAAAAAATAAAGGGTTTATCAAAAAAGATAAACCCTTTAAAATTTGATTGAAATAATTTTAGAAAACTATCTGTGACAATTTCACATATCTATCGTAGCGCCATTTTGCTACTTTTTCTGCTTCATCAAAAAGTTCTTTAGCAGTTTGCGGATTAGATCTCATTAGAGAAGAGAATCTAACCTCAGAGAGTAGAAAATCTTGGAATAGGCCAAAATCTGGTTCTTTGCTATCTAATTGGAAAGGTATTTTCCCTTCATCAGCTAAACGCGGGTCATAGCGATACAATGTCCAGTAGCCAGATTTGACGGCACGTTCTTCTTGATTTTGAGATTGTCCCATATCACCTTTGATGCCATGAGCTATACATGGAGCATAAGCTATTATAATAGATGGTCCAGGAAATTCCTCTGCTTCTCTTACTGCTTTTAAATATTGATTAATATTAGCACCCATAGCTACCTGAGCTACATAGACATAACCATAAGAGATAGCCATTAATCCTAAATCTTTTTTTCTTATTTTTTTACCAGAAGCTGCAAATTTAGCAATAGCACCAATTGGAGTAGATTTAGATGATTGACCACCAGTATTTGAATATACTTCAGTATCTAAAACTAAAATATTTATATCTTCACCAGAAGCCATCACATGATCTAATCCACCGTATCCAATATCATAAGCCCAGCCATCACCACCGATACCCCACACACTTATTTTGATGAGATAATGTTGATACTTTTTGATAAAATCAGCTATCTCTTGGGGAGCATTGGATATCATTGATAAGAGTTTATCCGTTGCTATTTCTGCGTTTTGGGCATTATACATGCCATCTATCCATTCTTGCATAGCATTTTTCAGTTCACTGCTAGCATTACTATCTGATATAAATTTTACGAAATTCTCTTTAATATATTCTCTGATTTTGCGAATACCACTTGCTATACCAAATCCATACTCAGCATTATCTTCGAATAAACTATTACCCCAAGCTACACCTCTACCATTGCGATTAGAAATTGTATATGGCATAGATGGTGCACTACCACCATATATAGATGAGCAGCCAGTAGCATTAGCTATCACCATACGCTCACCAAAAAGTTGAGTTATAAGTTTAATATAAGGAGTCTCGCCACATCCAGCACAAGCACCGCTAAATTCAAATAATGGTTGAGCAAATTGACTACCTCTAACAGTTTTGTATTTATCTACTACTGTATCTTTGTAGCCTACTTTTTGATCCATATATTTGAATCTATCATTTTCATCTAGATGGTCTTGTAATTGTTCCATTACTAATGCTTTTTCTTTAGCAGGACAAACATTTACACAAACTTCACAGCCTGTACAGTCTAAAACGCTTACTTGTAATGAATAATTGTATTCTTTGGTAGCACCATTGCCTTTGATAGATTTGGTACCTGATGGTGCATTAGATAATTCTTCATTGGTAAGTAAAAATGGACGAATTACAGCATGAGGGCAAGCATATGCACATTGATTACATTGTGTACAATTCTCTGGTATCCATACTGGCACAGTAACAGCAATACCACGTTTTTCGTATTTAGATGTTCCTGATGGGAAAGTACCATCTTCTCTTCCTTTAAATATAGATACTGGCAGCTTATCTCCTTCCTGAGCATTCATTACTCTGACTACCTGTGAAATAAATTCTGGAGCGTCATCTTGTTCATAATAAATAGGGCTCTCATCAGGTAAGTTTTTCCATTCTTCTGGCACTTTCACTTCTATTACTTCTGTACCACGTTCTATGGCTTGATAGTTCATTTGCACTACTTTTTCGCCTTTTCTACCAAAAGATTCTTCTACAGCTTTTCTCATTTCTTTGATAGCTAAATCATAAGGAATGATATTTGTAATTTTAAAGAAAGCAGATTGCATAATAGAATTTATTCTATTTCCCAATCCTATTTCTCTAGCTATCTTCGTAGCGTCAATCACATAAAATTTAATTTTATTTACTGCTAAATATTTTTTAATAGAATTAGGCAGCTTTTCTTTAGTAGTTTCTACGTCCCAGATAGTATTTAATAAGAAAGTACCACCAGGTTTCAGCCCGCTGAGCATATCGTATTTACCTAAATATGCTGGTACATGACAAGCAACGAAATCAGGTATAGTAACTAAATAAGGACTACGTATAGGGATATCGCCGAAACGTAAATGTGATACTGTAAATCCACCAGATTTCTTAGAATCATAAGCGAAATATGCTTGGCAATATTTATTTGTTGTTTCACCAATTATTTTTATTGAGTTCTTATTAGCACCTACAGTACCATCAGAACCTATACCATAGAATCTAGCAGAATAGATACATTGATGTGAAATATTAATTTCTTTTTCTTGTGGTAAAGATGAGAAATTGATATCATCTATAATGCCAATAGTGAAATGATCTTTAGGTTCTTTTTGTTTTAAATTATTATAAATTGCTAATATCTGTGAAGGTGTGGTATCCTTGGAGCTAAGACCATAACGTCCACTATATATTTCTGGAGCATTAGGTTTCCCATAAAAGATATTTTTTATATCTAAATAGAGAGGTTCGCCCATAGCACCAGGTTCTTTTGTCCTATCTATTACAGCTATACGTTTCACTGATTTTGGTAAAACATTTAATAAATATTTTTCGCTAAAAGGACGATATAGGTGTACGTTTATGAGGCCCACTTTCTCGCCCATGTTCATTAAATAATCTACAGTGTCTTTAATAGTATCAGATACAGATCCCATAGCAATTATGATATTCTCTGCCTCTGGGTGACCATAGTAATCAAATGGATGATATTCTCTACCAGTCAATTTAGTAATTTCTTGCATATAATATTCTACTAAATCTGGTATTTTATCATAAAATGGTTGTGCTGCTTCAAGAGCTTGAAAGAATATATCAGGATTTTGTGCAGTACCACGAATAACTGGATGATTAGGATTAAGAGCTCTATTACGAAATTCTTCTATAGCTTTCCAATCTATAATGTTTATGAAATCTTCTGCATCTAATTCTTCGATTTTTTGTATTTCGTGAGATGTTCTAAATCCATCAAAAAAATGTAGGAAAGGCACTCTGCCTTTGATAGCAGCTAGATGTGCTACAGGAGCTAGATCCATAATTTCTTGCACACTACTTGTAGCTAACATAGCAAAACCAGTCATTCTAGTAGACATCACATCAGAATGATCTCCAAATATAGATAGTGCATGTGCAGCAACAGTACGAGCAGACACATGAAATACGCCAGGCAAAAGCTCACCAGCGATTTTATACATATTTGGTATCATCAATAATAAACCTTGGCTAGCAGTATATGTGGAGGTTAGAGCACCACTTTGTAAACTTCCATGTACAGCTCCAGCAGCTCCAGCTTCACTTTGCATTTCTATTACTTTCACAGTAGAACCAAAAATATTTTTCCTGCCTTCAGCAGCCCATTCATCTACATACTCTGCCATCGGTGATGATGGAGTGATAGGATAGATAGCAGCTACCTCACTAAATATATAACTAACATGAGCAGCAGCATGGTTACCATCACAGGTAATAAATTTTTTATCTTTCTTCATTTTTATATGTTTTTATTTTATTTGTTTGCGAAATTAATCATTATTGTTCATATTGTCAAACTAAATTTATAAATATCATTTTTGTTGACTTTTTCTAAATTATTTCACTTGGTTACTATGATTTTTTTAATAAAATATTAATTCAAAAAAAATTTTTTCATTTTAAAAAATATTTTTATTTTTGCAAAAATAAATAACGGCGTCGTAGCTCAGTTGGTAGAGCAGAGGACTGAAAATCCTTGTGTCGGTGGTTCAATTCCACCCGATGCCATTACCAGGGGGCAATAAAAAAATTGCCCCTTTATATTTTGTAAAAGTTCTTTGTTTTTTATTTGTAATTTTGTTCTCAAATATAAGGCCCTGTAGTTCAATGGATAGAACGGAAGTTTCCTAAACTTTAAATGCAGGTTCGATTCCTGCCGGGGTCATTTTATTTTTTGTAATTTTACAAAAATTTATTTTGACATATTTATTTATATAATGAATAATCATACCATATATATAGATTTTGGCAATACAAGTACTAAATTGCTTTTAGATAATGAAGATTTCTACTCTTTCCCTTCAGATAGTTCTTTATTTGAAAATATTGTAGATATTATCAATAAATATAATGTTAATAAAGGGCTGTACGCATCTGTGATTTCCCTTACTGCAGATTTAATACTTTTTTTGCAAGAACATAATGTTTTTTCTCTAAAACAAGCTAATTTAGATTTACCATTTTCACTAGAATATGAGAGTATAGATACATTAGGTGAAGATAGAATAGCAGCCGCTATAGGAGCATTTAGTTTAAATAATGACGAAACATTTTTAACTATTCAAATAGGTACTGCTATTACATATGATTACGTTATTAATAAAAAATATTTGGGTGGTGCTATCAGTCCTGGCTTTGCTATTAGATATTTATCTTTACATAATTTTACACAAAAATTACCGTTATTAAGAGTAGAAAATCAAAATTTCAATATAAACATGATAGGCAAAAATACTATAGAAAGCATACATTCTGGTGTTTATTGGGGAGTATTGCATGAGATACAAGCTCGTATAGATGATTTCATAAATAAATATCAAAGTCCAGCTTATATCAGTACATCTTTTAAACAATATTTGGATAAGAAATTAAAAAATTGCAATTTTGCAAATCAAAATTTAGCTCTTCTAGGACTAAAATTTTTACTGAAATGAAGTTTTTTATTAAAAGTAATTTATTTTTTATAATGTTTATTATATGCATTTCTTTTTTAGAAGGGCAAAATAATTTTTATAATCCATACTCTAGATATGGCATTGGTGATGTGCAGACTACTAATCATGCTATGCTTTATGCTATAGGTATAGATGGTGGTTCATTTTATGATAAAAGTATAATAAATTATCTAAATCCAGCTACTTATGCTATTTTCGACTCTTCATCTATTATTTTAAATATTGGAGCTAATGCTAGTGGCAATGTGGTTAGCAATACTTTACAATCTTATTCTCAATGGGGAGGTGGACTTTCTATGATTAGTGGTGGGTTCAGAATTAATAAATTCCTCTCTGCAGCTATAGGCCTTGTACCTTTTTCTAATGTAGGTTATAAAATCATTGACTCTGTAGCTGAGTTTCCTTCTTCTTCATATAAAAATGTCTATTCTTCTTATGGTGGCATTAATCAAGCTTTTGCTGGCTTTGGGATTAATATTACCAAAAATTTTGCATTAGGATTAAATGTTAGCTATCTCTTTGGCACTATTTATCAAAATAATTATACAGATATCGATACTTCTTATTTTCTGGATAATAGATATACAAATGCGACGTTTGTAAACGATATTTATTTTAATGCGGGACTTAGATTTATAGTACCAATGGATAAATCTAACCTTTCTTTTGGTTTTTCGTACGCACCATCGATGAATATTAATGCTAATAGAACCATTAGATCTGAATTGATAACCTTTGGAATTAATAACGACGCAAGTATAGATACTATTAATGAGACAATTATTGATGGAGAATATTTATTCCCTTCTTTCTATAATGCTAGTATAGGCTGGGATAATAAGAAAAATATTAAAATTTTCTTAAATTCTTATTTCGCTAATTGGGAAAAATTTAAAAATTTTGGAGAAACAGATAGTTTACAAAATAGCTTTGCTATACAAACTGGTTTTTCTATTATTCCTAACCCTAATTCTTTCAAAAATATATTTGTTAGAAGCAATTATATTATTAGCTTAAAATACAATAAAACATATTTAAATCTTCGAAATACTTCTTTAGATGCATATACTATATCTACTAGCATGATTATCCCATTTAGACCAGCTTTTAAATCTATTTCATCTATTGGCATTAATTTTGCTTATACTTTCCAAGGAACTAAAAAAAATAATTTGTTAACTGTAAATAATTTTAATATTGGAATATCTTTACAAATAAAAGAAGGATTTTATGAGAAGAAAAGATATGATTAAAAATGAAATTTAAAAAAAATAAAAATATGAAAAAGTTAGTTTTAGTTTTAGTAATGTTAATATGTATAGGTGGGATAAATGCTCAAGACACAAGTATTATTTTTCCAAAACCATGCAGCATAAAAGGGCCTAAATGGGGCCAAGATAGCATAAAAGCTGTGCAGAGTTATTCTATTTTTAGAGAAAATATGAAGCAATGGAGTGCTAATAAACAAAGAACAGAATTATTAGATTATTCTTTAGAAAGTTGGAGATATTTATTCAATCATGCTCCTTTAGCTAGTCCTTATACCTATATTGATGGACAAGATTTATTAGAGTATTTAATTAATAAAAATGAAGCTAATACTGAATTAAAGCAAAAATATATTGATACTCTAATGATGCTTTTCGATAAAAGAATTGAAGCCTTTGGCTGTGAATCTCACTCTTCAGAAGGATTTGTTTTAGGTAGAAAAGCACTTACTCTATTAAAATATAGACCCGAAAATACTCAAGAAATATTAGCTACTTTTCGTCGAAGCATCGAGCTAGGTAAAGAAGATGCTGAACCAGCAATTGTGTTTAGCTATTACAATTTTATAGTAGATCAAGTAAATAAAGGTCAAATGGACACCTTAATTATTTTTGAGGAATATGATAGGTTATCTGATTTAATGAATAAAAGATTAGTAAAATTGTATGATGAATACAAAGATAATCCTGCAGATAGCACTAAATATGAAAGATCTATTAAAAATGTTCAAGCTGCTATAATAAATATGGATAATTACATGGCTCCTTTTGCTAACTGCGACATAATAATAACTATTTATAATAATAAATTTGAACAAAATAAAGAAAATATTGAATTTCTGAGAAGATTGGCCAATATAATGGAGAAAAAAGGTTGTGACGACAACCAATTATACTTCAAAGCTTCTGAACAATTGTATGCTTTAGATCCATCGCCCGCATCAGCTTTATCATTAGCTAAGTCATTTATAAAAGCTAAAAGATATGAAGATGCTGCCAAATATGCAAGTCAAGCAGCTGATAACTTTGATAATGCCGATGATAGATTTGATGCATACATGATTTTAGCAGAAGCATATAGATTAAATGGACAATATTCAGCTGCTAAAAATGCTGCATTGAAAGCCTCTAACATAAAACCAAACAGTGGTAAACCATTTATCTTTATAGGTGATTTATATATGATAACTGCAAATAGTTGTGGCGATAATCCAGTAACTAAACGTGCTGGCTATTGGGCAGCTTATGATCAATATACTAGAGCTAAAAAAGACCCAGAATTTGCAAGTATAGCTTCTAAAAAAGCTTCTGAAGCGTATTCATATTTCCCTAAAACTGAAGATTTATTTTTCTACGGATATTATAAAGGGAATTCTTACACAATTAATTGCTGGTATACTGAAACTACTACCATCAGAGCTATTGATTAGAATACAGATATGAAACATGTAGGATATCTATGTTCATTTATTTTATTGTCTTTCACTTTTTGGGGGTGCCAACCCAATACTATTGAAGAAATAAAAAAGGTAAGTGAGCAAGATACCTTTCCTGTAGCTGTCATTAATAATGCAGATGTTTATTATTCTGATAGTGGAATGGTAACTATGCATATTTTAGCTCCTTCTATAAAAAATTATATATATCCAAATGATATTACAATATTGGAAGGAGCATTAAAAGGTAATTTTTATGATTCTCTTGGCCAAGTGCGGTCAGTCATATATTGTAATTATGCAAAATTAGATGATAAAAATGGTATAGTAGAGCTTAGAAAAAATGTAAAAGTTTTTAACATTATCGATGAGACTGAGTTCTACTCTGAGGAATTATTATGGAATCGTCGAGAGCATGTTATCACTTCTACTAAATTTATCAGAATAGTAACTCCTGATAAGATTATTTGGGGAGATGGGTTGGAATCAGACGAAGAAATGAAAAATTATAAAATCCTCAAACCTAAAGGCGAAATTTATGTAAATGAGTTATAGCATTTGACTAACAAATTTTTTAAATTAATTATTTGATTTTTAAACAATTTTCATTAATTTTAAATAGTTTTTATATTAATTTTTCAATGTATTTTTGCAATTGATTTTATTAATATATAATTATAAAAAGTAGATGCATAGGATAAATATCACAAGATACATACAATTTTTTTTTATAATATTAATGATTTTTAATAATGTGCTATCAGCACAGAGTGAATCACAAAAGAAAAAATTAGAAGAACAAAAATCCGAATTAGAAAGACAAATTAAAAAAACAGAAAGTCTCTTACAAACAACTCGTAAAAATCGTAAAAATTCTCTCGCAGAGTTAGATTTGCTAATTGCTAAACTACGAGATAATCAGAAAATGAAAAATATTATAAGTTCTGAATTAGACTATGCTGATGCTAAATTAAGTGAGATCTCTAGACAAATACCCATTATTCAACAAAATATTCAAAATTTATCTGTCGGCCTTGGCAAAATAATTACTTTAATGTACGTATATCAAACACAACAAAATAGAGTTTCATATATTATGAGTGCGAGCTCTTTTAATAAGGCTTTTGAGCGTTATCAATATCTAAAAAGACTTGTTAATATTTATAATTTACAATTAAAAAATTATCAAAGTTCATTGCAGGAATTAAAAGCTTTGCAAAAAGAATATGAACAATTAAAAATAGAAAAACAAAAACTAATAGCTCAGCAGGACTCTATATTATCTGTAATAGAAAAAGAAATTAATAATAAGAATGTACTAGTTAATGAATTAAAGAAAAAAGAAACTAATCTAGAAAAGCAAATAAAAGAACAAAAAAAGATACAACAAGAATTAAACAAACAAATACAATTAATTATTAAAGAATTAGAAAAAGCAAGAGCAGCGAAACTAAAAGCCGCAACTAAACCTTCATCTACTGCACCATCTACGGCAACTAAGCCAGTTACTAGTACAACTATCGCAAATAATTATAGAGGTAAAATATCAAAACCAGTAGAAAATGGAGTAATAGTAGGGAATTTCGGAACGCAGAAACATCCCATATATCCAGGTATCACAATACAAAACAATGGAATAGACTATAATGTAAAACCCGAAGAAAACGTTAAATGCATATACGATGGTACTGTGTCGGCTATTTTTTCACTTCCCAATCAACTAAAAGCTGTAATAGTGAAGCATGAAGATTTTTTATCAGTATATTCTAATCTATCTACTATATATGTGAAACAAAACCAAAAAATCAATAAAGGCACTCCTATTGGCAAAACTGGTTATCTAAATGACTATAAAGCTAATATATTACATTTTGAGATTTGGACAGATAGTAAAGAACCAGAAAATCCTTTATATTGGTTAAGTAATTAATATTTATAAAAATAATTTAAATATGAATCTATTCGAGGGGATAACAGATTATTTACTAGTAATGAAAAAGACATTTACTAGGCCAGTGAAATTTAAAACTATGGTGCAGCAAATAGTGCATGAGATGTATTACCTGGGTGTAGAATCGCTACCTATAGTTTGCTTCCTTAGTCTTTTCATAGGAGTTGTGGTGATGATACAGATAGCATTTCAAATGGAGAGCCCATTAATTCCCAAATATACCGCTGGATTTATAACAAGAGTAGTGATTATTTATGAATTTTCTCCTACTATTATGAGTATGCTTTTATCTGGTAGAGTAGGATCTCGAATAGCTGCAGAGATAGGAACAATGAAAGTTACTGAACAAATTGATGCTTTAGAAGTTATGGGAATAAATTCAGCAGCTTATTTGATTTTACCTAAGATTATTGCTTTTGTTCTTATAATGCCAGTGATAATAACTTTTAGCATCTTCTGTGGTTTATTCGGTGGTTACTTAATCACAATGGGTACTGGTGAGATACCTACGAGTGAATATTTTTATGGACTTAGAGCTTTTTTTACTTCTTTTGAAGTTACTTATGCCTTGATAAAAAGTTTATTCTTTGGTTTTATCATCACATCTATAAGCGGGTACTATGGATATATCGTAGAAGGTGGTGCACTAGAAGTAGGTAAAAATAGTACTAAAGCCATGGTGCAATCTAGCATTTTCATTATTATTTTTGACGTTATTTTGACACAAATCTTTTTAGGCTAATAATTATGATTAAAGTAAAAAATTTAGTAAAAAAATTTGATGATAAAGTAGTACTTGATAGCATTAATACTACATTTGAACCAGGTAAGGTGAATTTGGTAATCGGCAGGAGTGGTTCAGGAAAAACTGTTTTTATGAAATGCTTATTAGGATTATTAATCCCAGAAGAAGGTGAGCTATTTTATAGCAACAAAAACTTTTATTCTTTAACTGAAAAAGAACAAAAAAATATTAGAAAAGAAATGGGAGTAGTCTTCCAGAGTGGTGCTATTTTTGATTTTTTAGATGTAGAGGGCAATGTACGTTTCCCCTTAGATATGTTTTCGGATATGACTCAAAAAGAAAAAATAGATAGAGTAAATTTTTGTTTAGAAAAAGTAAATCTAGAAGGAACCAATAAATTAAAATCATCTGAACTAAGTGGTGGAATGAAAAAACGCTTAGCTATTGCCCGTGCTATTGCATTAAATCCTAAATATCTATTTTGTGATGAACCTAATTCTGGTCTAGATCCCCAAAATGCTGTTACCATAGATGAATTAATCTATAATCTAACGCATGAGTTTAATACTACTACTGTGGTTAATACTCACGATATGAACTCAGTTATTAAAATTGGCGAAAAAGTAATATTTTTCTACGAAGGTCACCTATGGTGGGAAGGCTCTAATGAAAATATTCTAAATACAGATAATAAAGAGCTGAGAGATTTTATTTTTGCTTCTTCTCTGGCTCAAAAATTATTAGAAACATCATGAGTACTTTAGAAATTATAATTATCATCATTTTAGTTTTAGCAGCCATCAGAGGCGTGATGACTGGCTTTCTGAGGCAAATAATCATTTTTGTTGGTTATTATTTGCTAGCATTATTGTTTTTTAGCATTATCGGAACAAATAATTTTGACTTGCCTTTTGCTACTAATAGCAATTCATTATTTTATAATATTTTAACATTAATAATAATGATCATTGGTGGAGTTTTATTAATTAAATTCGCCGCTCAAATAATAAATGCTATATTTAATAAAATACCAGTTTTAGGAACTATGAATAGAATATTAGGTATGATATTATGTGTGTTTCTAGTAATGTTTATAATCGGTAGTTTTATTACAATATTAATAAATTTAGGAGTGCAACCAGAAAGCCTAAAGCTGACCAATAATGGTATAACAAATTTTTGTTATAGATTATTTGTTACATTAATTGATATTTTCTAAAACTTAAAAAATTATGACAAGAGATTATGCATTAGATTTATTAAAAAGATATGTTAAAAATCCTAAACTTATAGCACACTCATTAGCATCAGAAGCTATAATGAGAAAATTAGCTAATCATTTTGGTGAAGATGAGGATAAATGGGCTTTAGCTGGACTTTTACATGATATAGATGTAGAAATCACCAATGCTAATCATGAACTACACGGATTAAAAGCAAAAGAGATACTACAAAATGAAGGTGTAGATGATGATATAATAGAAGCTATAGTTTTGCATAACGAAATGGCAGCTAAAATGCCAAGAACTACATTATTTCATCATGCTTTAGCAGCAGGAGAAACCTTATCTGGCTTTATATTCGCTGTTGCCCTTATTTATCCATCAAAAAAAATCAGTGATGTCAAAGTATCATCAGTTACTAAAAGGATGAAAGAGAAACGCTTCGCTGCCAGTGTAAATAGAGACACTATAATGGAATGTGAAATGATAGGTCTCTCATTAAACGATTTCGTACAATTGTGTTTAGATGCTCTATCACCTATAGAAGATACTCTTGGATATATTTAAAATATAATTTTTATTTAAAATAAATTAATGAAAAAACTAATAATAAGAACTGGCAAAGTAGAATCTATCAAGCGATATCACCCATGGATATTTAGTGGTGCTGTTAAAAATATAGAAGGTGAACCTAAAGAAGGTGAGTGGGTAGAGGTATATGATAATCATAATAACTTCCTCGCAATGGCTCAATATTCTGCTAAAGGTAGTATAATCGCTCGTGTGATTAGTTATCAAAAAGAATATCCTTCAGTTGATTTCTACAAAAATAAAATTGCTAAAGCTAAAACTATAAGAGAGACTATCAATCTACCTCTTGCAGATATTACAAATGCTTTTAGATTGATTTACGGTGAGGCTGATGGACTACCTGGACTTATAATTGACTTCTATAATTATCATCTAGTAGTGGAAACTCATACATCAGGTATGTATAATGATATACAATTAATATCAAGTGCTCTACAGGAACTATTTAGCAACGATTTAAAATCTATTTTTGTAATCGATAAATCACAAAATCTAAAAAATACTTTTTATACTTATAAAATTGCAGATTTATCACTTCCAATAATTATCAAAGAAAATGGAAATTCTTTTTATATTAATTGGGAAGAAGGGCAGAAAACTGGTTTCTATATAGACCAACGAGATAATCGAGAGTTATTACAAAGATATACTAAAGCTAAAACTGTACTAAATATGTTTTGCTATACAGGAGCATTTAGTGTATATGCAGCTAAAGGAGGTGCAGATAGAGTGATATCTGTAGATAGTAGTGCTGAGGCTATACAACTAGTTAATAAAAATCTGGAATTAAATCAAATAGATGCTAAATATAATGAGCCTATACGAGAGGAAGCTATCTCTTATCTAAATAATATGCCTAAAGATTATTTTGATTTAATAATATTAGATCCACCTGCTTTTGCTAAATCGATAGATGCTAGACATAATGCCATAAAAGGATATAAAAGAATAAATAGTATAGCTATAGAAAAAGTAAAACATAATGGTATAATATTTACTTTTAGTTGCTCTCAAGCTGTGTCTCCTTCGCAATTTGAGGGAGCTATAATGAGTGCAGCAATAGAACAGGGTAGAAAGATTAGAATATTACATAGACTCACTCAGGCTCCATGCCATGCTCCTTCGTTATTTCATCCAGAAGGGTATTATTTGAAAGGATTAGTTTTATTAGTAGAATAGTTTGAGAAAAAAATTTTTTTGTATTGGATTAGAAGTACATTGGTTATCATGGAAAGTTGAAGAGTTGAGAAGGGGTGACTGGGTGAGGGGGAGACAGGGTGAAAGGGAGACGAGGAGAATGTGAGAAGTTTAAAAGTTTAAGCAATATTTAAACTTAAAATTATTTTCCACAAATGAATATATTAATCTATGCTTCTTGTCTGAACCACTGATTTTAGTATAAAAGTTTAGGAGTTGATAAGTTGAAGAGTTTAAGGGTTTAAAAGTTTAAGCAAGATGTTTAAACTATGTTAAACTACATTAAACTATTTTAAACTAATATTTTTTTGTAAATCATAGCCCATCAGGCAGGTCATCCGGAAATTTGCGGTTCTGACTTTTATTATCTAAACGCCTATTTTCAATAAAAAACATTTATTAATGAATAAAAAATTTTTTTAAACAAAAAATAAATAATATCTTTGCCTAAATTTTATTAATAAATGAATTGTAGTGATAATGTAATGTTTTCTATAAACAGCAAATTATTATCGACTAACACGTATATATATATATATATATTAAATTCATATCTTTTATTAAAGTAAGACAAATAGACATTATTAATTTAGCAACAAAAGAACCCCCATAGTTTTCTATTTGTGTTTTAAACTTATAAAAAAATTTATTAGGTAGAATCCATATACTACTTAAAAAAATGGGGCGGTATCCGAAAAGCCATATGAGTAGGGAAAAGTTAAAAACATTAAAAAAAGGAGTACTTATGTATTACATATATAATGTAGAAAAAAAAGGTGATATTTATTCATATAATTTTATGAATAAAATAAATCTATTTGGTTCATTAAATGGTATAATTGTAAAAATATTAAAAAAAATTACACCTCCAAATCAAAATGAAGTATATAAATGGAGAATAAATATGGAGAAAGATTTACCAAAAATAGATTTGCCTAATAAAGCAATAATAATCGATTTAAAACCAAATACCGAAAATAATGTGTCTTTATATGAAATAAAAAATATTTTTGGATATTCTTCTTTTGGTTGGACTCCAATGATGTTTCATCTAAAAGCCTTAATGGTTGACAAAAAAGGCGATTGGAAACAGAAAGAAAAATTTGATATTAAAGATGCGAATTTAGAAAATGTATTTACTTTTAATCATGTATATGATGGTTCAGTACGTAATGGACAAATTATTGGTATATGGGTTCCTCCAAGACCAAGTTCAACAAATAGTGCTTTATTATGGGAAGACACATTAAACTATTTTATTGAATGTAAAAAACAAATATAATATACAAGTATCATATATACAATATTGTAAATATAATTATTTGCTTACGATTTATGTTAATATGCACATCCTACCCGACGCGCCTGAGGCGTGTCAGATAGGATTAATTATATTTGGTTAGAGTTGATACAACTATATTTTGTGAAAAAATAATAATGATAAGAAAGTTTAAATACTATTTTTTAATAAAAATCTACAACGACACGTTTTGTCCACATCATTTTATAAATTTGCAAATGAAATAAGAGTAGCCGAAAACTTTTTAGAGTAAGCATAAAAAATAAATACATTTTTTTTAAAAATAGTTTAATTATATTTGCAGTGTCAAAATTTAAAAATGTAAATAGTATGAAAAAACTAGACAAAAACGATTGGCATGAAATTATTTCAGTTTCAATTTATTTAATTATCGCAACTTTAGGCAGATTTGATATTAGCATTTTTACAATGATATCAATTTTCTATTTTCCACTTCTAATGATATTTTTAGTATATCTTGAGATTAAAAGAGGTAATTTTAAAATTGATAGTGTATGGACAGTATTTACTTTATTTTATAAATCAATGTATATAACAGCTATGTTTGTATCTATTGGCAAGTATCCTGGTTATCAGATTATTATACTCACAGCTATTTTTACTACAATTTTATATGTGATACTAACATATTTTGTGAAAAAGAATAATAATTTGGCCATAAGAGGAATAATATATTATTTCGTTTTTTCATTATTCCTACCTCTTTATTAATATTTAGTAATGATACTTTTGTTTTTTTCTCTACAGTTATGAGGGGATGTAATATGTTGCTATAAGACTGACAAGGCAATTGAAATTACTAATAAAAATAGACAATAAGCACTGACGGTTTAAATCGTCAGTGCTTAAAAATAAATAAAAACACGTTTTGTCCACATCATTTTATATATTTGCAAATTAAATAAAGTACAGTCTAATACTTTATAAAGTAGTCATAAATAATTTTTTTAGTTATATTTTTAACTAGCTAAAAAATATTTACAAGTAGAGTCCATTTACTACTTTAAAAATTGGGGCAGAATCTGAAAAGCCATATGAGTAGGGATATTAAAAAAATAATTTATGAAAAAGACAAAAATTTTTTTATTTTTAGGTGTAGCTGTAATGATGGCTCTCACCTCATGTACCATGCAAAAGAGGGTTTATACCTCTGGTTATCATATCGAGTGGCTTAATGGTAATAATGCTACTGTTAAGCAAAATAATTCCCAAACAGAAGAGCAAAAGAATCTTAATAAAACAACAATTGCTGCCGTATCTACTATCAATGAAGGAAAAATGTCAATTGATAAAACTCAAAATACTGAAATTAATAATGAAAACAACAATCCAGTAACAACAGTTAATGAAAATTTTGTAGCTTCTACCACAAATGATTCTAGTGTTTATACTTCGCAAAAAACTAATAATTGGTATAGTTCACCAGTTCAAAAAAATTCAAATACTCAAAATAATTCTAAGACTATTGTAAAGCAAAGTACAACTAATACTGAAAATACTACCAGTGAAAACACAAAATCTGGTGGTAAAAGCTGGATAGCAACTTTTTTATTGTGTTTATTTTTAGGATCTATAGGTATTCATAGATTTTATCTTGGTTATACTTGGCAAGGAATTGTCCAGTTATTAACTGCAGGTGGTTTGGGTATTTGGACACTTATAGATTTAATACGAATTATTACTAAAGATTTACAACCTAAAAATGGTAGATATAAAGATTAAATAAATTAACATACGTTAAAAAAAGCTGGCTAATAGCTAGCTTTTTTTATTCTATATAATCGAATCAAGTGTTTTATTAATTACTTATTTATTTGATTGTATTTTACGTTTTAGTAGTAACTAATTAGTTGATTAGGTGACGGAGAGAGTGGGTGACAAGGAGACGGGGAGAAGAGTTGAGTAGTTGATAAGTTGAGGAGTTTAAGAAAAATATTTCAACTATGTTAAACTTAAAATTATTTTCCACAAATGAACATAAATGATTACAAATAACTATATAAAACCATATTAAACTATGCTTATTGTCTGAACCACTGATTTTAGTATAAAAGTTTAGGAGTTGATAAGTTGAAGAGTTTAAGGG
>LFTI01000022.1:0-194 GCA_001513285.1 Rikenellaceae bacterium DTU049 | reverse complement strand
AGTTTTCTATTTGTGTTTTAAACTTATAAAAAAATTTATTAGGTAGAATCCATATACTACTTTAAAAAAATGGGGCGGTATCCGAAAAGCCATATGAGTAGGAAAAAGTTTTAAAAAAAACAAAAAATATTAAAAAAATTAATTTATGAAAAAGGCAAGAATCTTTTTATTTTTAGGTGTAGCTGTAATGATGG
>LFTI01000025.1 GCA_001513285.1 Rikenellaceae bacterium DTU049 | reverse complement strand
AGATTTGAACCTTCCTCATCAGGGATCAGGTAAATGGCCATCCCATCGGTGTTCAGGTTCGGGTAGGCGAGTTTACGCCAAGTTTTGCCGGTGCTTATAAAGGATTCGCGAAAGGGGAACTGATCGCTGTACCATTTTTCGATTTTAACCGCCTGTTCTCCCGTAAGCGCGTCCGCATAGCTGAGTTCCGGGAATCGGCTGAGCCGGCGGCCCTCATCTTCCGAAATATCCTGTTCCGGCAAAATAAGGTGCAGGACCCCGATCACAAGAAGCGTGACAAGGAAGCTTACGATGAGGATGGTCTGGTTCTTCTGGCGTGTCGGCATGGCGTGTTCCTATCGTTAAAAACGGAAATATAAAAACGGATTGTAGCTCGAGGCTACAAGGGAAGCGGAGGTCAATAAAAGCAGAAAAAGGACGCCGGCGGTTTGCAAAAATCCGCCTACAGGCGAAGATTCAATTTGCCTTAAGGGGCGTTTGAAACGCGCTTTGAACCAAGGCAGAAGCGGGGTGGCGAAAATAAAGGCTAAAAGAATGAAGACGAGATGCTGCTTCCATAGTATTTTGGCCTCGATATCCAAAAAGCCCGCAAGTCCCGGCACAAATATCCTTTTCCAGTACGTGAGCAAGCGGCCCATGTTCGTAAAGTAAAACAAGCTCCATCCGACAA
>LFTI01000023.1:666-917 GCA_001513285.1 Rikenellaceae bacterium DTU049 | reverse complement strand
AAAGCCTATACGGATCGCCTGTTCTTGGAACTAAAACACATAGCCTTTCCTGAATCGGAAGCGCTGTTAAAAAATGAACGTGACCTTGTGGTCCAAGAAGCGAATTTATGGAAGGCGGAACCCTTCATTCAATCGCTTCAAGGCTTTGAAAAACGACTCGGACAAACATGGCAGGAGACGGCTAAAAAGCTTGACGAAGAACGCGAACAACTCAAGGTAAAAAGACAGTTCCTTGAAAAAGCGACAGAAGA
>LFTI01000023.1:0-658 GCA_001513285.1 Rikenellaceae bacterium DTU049 | reverse complement strand
GTCGAAGACGCAAAAAAAGAACAAGAAAACTTAAGAATGACACGACCTGCCTATGAGGCGCTACAAAGGCGCCTTCAAGCGGATGAACGCGCGACAAGACTCGTGAAAATCCCTGACCATGAATACGCCCAAACGGTTAAGCAGTTAGAAGAGGTAAAGGCCGGCAACAAGGCGTTGGAAGAGCAGGTTCGCGAGGCCGAGCGCCAAAAAGAACAGGCGCTGTTGGAGCTTTCTTCGGCGGAGAAAAATAAAGAACAAATAGAAAAACTCCCCGGTAAGATCACGGCGCTTGAAAAAGGCATTTCGGACCTTGTTCACCTGACATCACTTGAACAAACGATCGGTATTATCCAGAGGAGAATCGCAGAACTCGAAGACCAAAAAATTAAACTTGACACAAAGCGTCAAGAACAAAGTGCATGGATAGGAAAGGCCGAAGAAGAACGCTCATCGCTCGATGACGCGGAGGTCGTATTTCATCGCCACAATAATCGGCTATCCGAGATCGAAACGCAGATTTTGAAATTATCCGAGATCGACCTTTCGATTGAGGAGGTCCATAAAACAAAAAAAGCGCTGGAACAGGATAAAAAGGCCATGGAGGTCATGCTCCAAACATGGCAAAAACTTTCCAAAGAAGCCCATGAAGCGACCGAAC
>LFTI01000082.1:5126-12871 GCA_001513285.1 Rikenellaceae bacterium DTU049 | reverse complement strand
ATTATAGCTAGATAGTCCTTTATTAGCTTCTAAAATTAAAATTACTGCTATTCCTAATAAAAGCAATATTATTGTGGTTCTCACTACTATTATCCTGTTTATATCCACTATTTTAGGTCTTATTATTTTAGATTTATTAAAAATTTTTCTAAAGAAATTTTTGATTTTTAGAAAGAAGTTATCTACTAAACGTTTAATAATAAAAAATCCTAACCCACCAAAAATTATTAAACCACTTATAGTAAATATACTTAAATAATTTCCTACAAAGACATTATTTATCATACCACCATCTACATTGCTAAAGCCTGCATTACAAAAAGCTGAAACTGAGTGAAAAATCGCAAAAAATACGTGCTGAGATATTGTATTAAACTCTTCAGAAGGTGTAGAAAAATAAATTAATATAGCTCCTATACTTTCAAAAAATAATGTTATGAGTATTACTGCATAAAGATTTTTTAAAACTTCTTTGTATGTAGATACTCCTATGCTAAATCCTAATCCTTGTTGCTCCTTTATAGATAAATCTGACCGTGTAAATGACAAAGCTAAAAAACTTGTTATGGTCATTATTCCTAATCCACCAATTTGTATTAAAATTAATATGATTAATTTCCCTAACCATGTAAATGTAGTTGCTATATTTAATGTTGTTAATCCTGTTACACAAACAGCAGATACAGAAATGAATAGTGAATCTTCATATTTTATATCTTCATATGATGCAGCTGGTAAGAGTAGTAAAAATGAACCTATTATAATTATAAAAATAAAACTAAGAATGAAAATTTTTGCTGGGTGCTGCTTCGTAATGTGATAAATATTCTCTACCCAATGGCTTATAGTTCTCAAAAATACTATAAATATTAGAAACAATTTATAATAATAAACATAGCTTAATTCATCCAAATAACTTGAAATAAAATCTGGAATATAATAGACAAAATAGTTTAATGTAAGGATAAATATAATTTTTATTGATAAATTTATCCACGAGAAGCGTTTACCACCTGGTAATATTAATAAAATTATTTGAATAAAGTAAACAATACTAATACTCCAACAAATGAAATTTATATATGGGATTAGATTTTGTGCTACTGTTGGTGTATATAACTTACCAATAAAAAATATTGTTAATAAACCACCAAAAAATGAGAAAAATGAAATTAATATATAACTAAGGTTTAGTACTTTTGGATTAATTTTAAATATCCATTCGTGAACTTTAATCCTAGTTTGTTTTAATAAATAAAAAAAATCTTTAATAAATTTTTTCACTCCTTTATAATAACGATATTAAAATAATATTTGTTAATTATTAATAATTTTTAATTATTATCATCATAAAACCATTCTGCATATGAGCTATCTGTCTCTCTTAATAACGCATGTACCAATTTTACATTATCAGGTAACTGTTTATCAATAATATCAATGAAATGTAATAATAAATTTTCACTTGTTGGCTGAAAAGGCAATATAATAATTCTAGAAAAACTATCTATATTCTGCACTTGTTCTATCCAATTAGCTTTTTGATTAACTACTAATGAATGATCGAATCTATTTATAATATTTTTATTTATAATATCTTTCAAAACACCAAAATCCATTACCATACCATTTTGGGGAGAAAAAATATCGTTATTTGGTGTGCCCATAACAGTAATAATTAAAGTATAAGAATGTCCATGTACATAAGCACACAAGCCATCATATCCATCTAATACGTGTGCCATCTCAAAATGAAATTCTTTACTTATTCTTATTAAAGACATTTTTTTGCAAACTTATTAAGTTTTTATATTTCAAAAAAATTTTTTTATTATTAAAAAAAGCTATAACTTTGCAAAAAACATAAAAAAATTTTGTATTATGAGAAAACATATTTTTAACGCAGGTCCCGCAGTATTACCTGTATCAGTATTAGAAAAAGTTTCAAAAGCAGCTATAGATTTGGATGGTATAGGAATATCTGTACTAGAGATTTCACATAGATCAAAAGAATTTGATGCTATTATTAATGAAGCTATAGAGTTGATGAAAGAGTTAATGAATATTCCAGAAGGTTATCAAATTATTTTCGTTGGTGGTGGTGCATCTACACAATTTGCCATGCTACCAATGAATTTTCTTAAAACTAAAGCTGCCTATTTAGAAACAGGTAGCTGGGCAAAAAAAGCCGCTAAAGAGGCTAAATTATTTGGTGAAGTACAGATAGTAGCTTCATCTGGTGATAAAAATTTCTCTTATATACCTAAAAATTTTACTATACCTACAGATGTAGATTACTTCCACATTACTACTAATAATACAATTTATGGTACAGAAATAAAAACTGATTTTAATTCACCTGTACCTCTAGTAACTGATATGTCATCAGATTTCTATAGCAGACCAGTAGATGTATCTAAGTACGCTATGATTTATGGTGGTGCTCAGAAAAATGTTGGTCCAGCAGGTGTAACTATAGCAATTATAAAAGATGATTTTCTAAATAGTAAACAAGTTACTGACCGTATAATACCTACTATGCTCAATTACAAAACTCATACTGAGGCAAATAGTCTTTATAATACTCCTCCTGTATATGCTATTTTTGTTGTTAGAGAAGTGATGCGTTGGTTAAAAACAGAAATCGGTGGTTTAGAAAATATGAAAAAAATCAATGAAGATAAAGCAAAAGTTCTCAATGATTATTTAGATAATAGTAAGATGTTTGTGCCTACTGTTCCAAACAAAGAAGATCGTTCATTAATGAATATTACTTTTGTAATGCAGGATCCATACAAAGATTTAGAAGCAGCTTTTTTAGATCATTCTAAAAAATATGGTATAGTAGGTATCAAAGGTCATAGAAGCGTAGGTGGTTTCAGAGCTTCTATATATAATGCTTTACCTATTGATAGTGTTAAGGTTCTTGTACAAGCTATGGAAGAGTTCGAAAAAGCAAATTTGAAATAATTAAAAAATGAATGTTATGAATAAAATAGTAGTTTTAACAGAAAAACCTTTTGCAAGTGATGCTGTTAATAAAATGAGTGACATTGCAAAAGCAGAAAAATTTGATATCAAATTTGTAGAAAATTATAAAACTAAAGAAGAAGCCTATGAAGGTGTAAAAGATGCTAAAGCTTTGATAGTACGTAGCGATATTGTAGATAAAGATTTGATTTCACATGCTCCTAATCTCAAAATAGTTGTTAGAGCTGGTGCAGGTTATGATAATATAGATCTCAATGCATGCACTGAACGCAAAATAGTCGTCATGAATACTCCTGGACAAAATTCAAATGCAGTGGCAGAATTATCACTTGCACTTATGCTATATGCAGCTCGTAATTTCTTTGATGGTAGTACTGGTATTGAATTAAAAGGTAAAACTTTAGGATTACATGGATTTGGTTATACTGCAAAAGCTTTAGCTGAGTTAGTAAAAGGCTTTAATATGAAATTATATGGACATAGACGCTCTGCTAACGAAGAAGAGTATAAACAATATAACGTAACTAAAGCTAGTTCTATCGAAGAATTATATAAATCATGTCAATTTATTTCATTACATATACCAGCTAATGATAATACTATAAAATCAATAAATTATAATTTATTATCATTAATGCCTAAAAATGCTGTTTTAGTAAATACTGCAAGAAAAGAACTTATTGATGAAGATGGCTTATTAAAAATGTTTGAAGAAAGACCAGATTTTAAATATGTAACTGATGTCGCTCCAAATTGCAAAGATATCTTAAATGAAAAATATCCTGGACGTTATTATGCTACTGCAAAAAAACTAGGTGCTCAAACTAAGGAAGCCAATAATAATGCTGGTTTAGCAGCAGTTAAACAAATTATTGCTTTCTTTAATCATGGAGATACTACTTTTCAAGTTAATAAATAGAAAAATAAATTACAACACCAAAAATATACAACTATGGAAGAAAATAGACCAATGAACTTCTTCAGATTCGAAGATCTACGCATTTATCACAAGACTTTAGATTTCGTGTCTTGGGTTTATAATGCTACCAAATCATTCCCAGATTATGCTTCTGTGATTAGGAATGATATGATAGAGGCAGCACAAGAAATTACGGTTAATATTGCCGAAGGTTCTGGTCGTACTAAAAACCAATTTATCTATTATCTAAAAATGGGTCGTAGCTCTATCAGAAAAAGTATCGTACTTATTACTATTGCTCAAAAAGAAGGTTTAATTACCGATGAGCAACACGAAGAAGCTAAAAATTTGCTTATTGAAATCTCTAAAATGTTAGGTGCTCTTATCTCTTCTTTACAACGTAATAAAAGAGGTGAAAGAAGCTCTTCTGATGAAGAAGAAGATGATGAAAATTTAGAAGAAAATAATAGCGGTAACGAACTGATTTAATTCTCTATCTGCTAGTTAATAGAGTAGGAGAGAGACTTTATTTAAAAAATTACTTTCATTAAAGAAATTTAGTGTTGATTAATATTTTTTGTGAATGTAAATAATTATTGTATGTAAATCTTGTAAAATAAATTAAATTATGGCAATTTTTAGACCTTTTAAAGCATTACGACCACCGAAAAATATAGCTGATAAAGTGGCAGCTAAACCATATGATGTTATTAATACCCAAGAAGCAAGAAAAGAAGCTGAAGGCAATCCATATTCTTTGCTTCATATTACTAGAGCAGAAATAGATTTACCTGTAGGCACTGATGAACATGATCCTCGTGTTTATGAAAAAGCAAAAGAAAATTTTCAGAAATTTATTGAAAATAAATGGTTACTAGCTGATGATGAAGCATATTTCTATATTTATGCTCAAACTATGTGGGGAAAAACTCAATATGGAATCGTTGGTTGTGCTAGCATAGATGACTATTTTAATAATGTTATCAAAAAACATGAACTCACCCGTAAGGATAAAGAAGAAGATAGAATGAAACATGTGAGAGTAACTAATGCAAATGTTGAACCAGTATTTTTTGCATATAAATCACTTCCTGAATTAGATAACTTGATTATTTCTTACGCTAAAGGACATGAACCAATTTATGATTTCACTGCTAATGATGGCGTAGGACATCATTTCTGGGTAATAAATGAAAAAGAAATTAATGAAAAAATTCAAAAATTATTTGCTCAAATGCCAGCTCTTTATGTAGCTGATGGTCATCATCGTACTGCAGCAGCAGCTTTAGTAGGTAAAGAAAAACGTGAACAACATCCTAATTTTACTGGCAATGAAGAATTTAACTATTTCATGGCTGTAGCTTTCCCAGATAATCAACTGACAATTATTGATTATAATAGGGTTGTAAAAGATTTAAATGGTCTAAGCAAAGATGAATTTTTACAAAAATTATCTGAATTTTTTGATATTGAAAATAAAGGTACTGGAGAATTTAAGCCTAATAAACTTCATAATTTTTCAATGTATTTAGGGGGTAATTGGTATTCATTAACAGCAAAAAAAGGCACCTACAACGACAATGATCCTATTGGGGTACTAGATGTAACTATTTTATCAGATTTAGTTTTAAATAATTTATTAGGCATAAAAGATCTGAGAACAGATAAAAGAATTGATTTTGTAGGTGGAATCAGAGGTTTAGGAGAGCTGAAACGCCGCGTGGATAGTGGAGAAATGACAGTAGCTTTTGCTCTATATCCAGTATCTATGAAACAACTCATGGATATCGCAGATAGTGGTAACATAATGCCTCCAAAAACTACTTGGTTTGAACCCAAACTACGTAGTGGACTCTCAATTCATTTGCTGGATTAAGTTTACTAATTAAAATTTTATTTTGAAAAAATTACCAGGCTTACCTGGTAATTTTTTTATTATGTTAAATAGAAATTATTTAACATAATTCATAAATATATTTGCTCAAATGTCTATAATTTCTTCCACAAATTTACACAAATTAACAGAGATGATTTAGTTTTTTGAGTGCATTTGTGAATAAATTTAAAACTAATACTTGCTTAACTAATCAATTTCTCAACTTATCAACTTTAATTAATAATTTGTGCTCATTTGTGTTCATTTGTAGATTAATAACAACACAATGTAACCTTAAATATGTTATAAAATTTTATATGCAATTGTCCGATAATTTATATTATGTTAAATAGGTTTTTTAGATATAAAGTTTTAATCTGTTACATTACTTATAAATACAAAAACTAACTCTACTCTTCTAATTAGTCGTCACTTAATAAGTTGAAGCATTCTATTATTCTGAATTATCATTAATGATATAATTAACAAAATCCTCAATTTCATTTGGATATGGAGCAAGAATACTTTGCACTATTTTGCCAGATTTAATATAATGAAATTGAGGAAAAACTTTTTTCTTCCATATTTTTGAATATATTGAATCGCTATTTTCTACAATGTCCCATTTTAATTTATTTTTCTCATAAAAATCTGCCATATCAGGATATTTGAGGACACTTTCTTTAAGATAAGTGTCACTAAATGCAATTGTAATAATATCTGGTTTAAATTGCTTTAACTTCTGATTCATTTCATTATAAAGAGGAATATCTCTCATACTATAACCACATTCATATGAAAAAATTAATGCTACACCATTATTTAAAAATGAGTCAACTGATATTGTCTTACCATCACTTGTTACAAAATTTTTAATTGGTATTTCAGAAATGTCTTTCTCACAACTCATTAATGCAGTAATTCCAATTATTGCCATCACTACAACAATTAATTTAATTATTAATTTTTTCATGTTTAATTTATTTGTTTTTTGACATTACAAATTTATATTATTTTTTTAAATATCTAAAAATATTGGTTCTATAACATTTTGAGTCGGTAAAGATTAAAAAAGAGTAATTTTATAAAAATAAATTTTATTTATTTTTAGACAATTAAATATTAACCACAGAGTTCTCAAAGAAGGCACAAAGAACACAGAGCAAATTGTCTGAACCATGATTTGTGAGATTAAAGGATTTTTGAAATTTTGTCTTTTTCAGGGCTAAAGCCCACACCACTTTCTATGTCATACAATGACCTAAAGGTCAGGGTTAATTTATTATTCGTGCTTATTTGTGTGTATTTGTGGATAAATAACAACAATTTGACAGTTAAATGCTAATCTAAATAATTTACCCACAATAAATGTTTTAGAACCATAAAAAATATCTTATGTTTATTTAATTTGATTTTTAATTACTGAGTTTTGTTTCATATTTCTTGTCATATTTACTTGGAAAGTAATTCTGAATCGTAAACATTATATATATTATTGCTATATTTGTAATCAAAATAAATGAAAAAATGCTTGTAGATGTAGCTTTACCACTGCCATTAGACAAAACGTTTCTATATAAAGTACCATCAGATTTACAAAATGAAATTCAATGGGGCATCAGAGTGATAGTACCATTCGGAGCTAAAAAATTATATGCGGGTGTGGTAATAGATATTATAAATGATGAAAATTTTGATGATTTAGATGAATTTACTAATAACATAGACGAAATCAAATATATTTTAGAAATATTAGATGATAAACCAATAATAAATAAACAACAATGGGAACTATACAAATGGGTGGCAGAATATTATCTAGCTAATATAGGCGATGTACTGAATAATGCTCTTCCTAGTGGGCTAAAAATACAATCAGAAACTAAATATCAGCTACATCCAGACATTGATTTAAATAATATTCAAACAGAAGATGAAAATTTAATTTATGAAACTTTG
>LFTI01000082.1:0-5075 GCA_001513285.1 Rikenellaceae bacterium DTU049 | reverse complement strand
TGCATTGACAAAAGTATCATCTACCCTAGTGAAGAATGTGAAGAAAAATTTATCCCCAAAAATGTTAAATTTATTAGCTTGAGTGAGGATTTTATTGACTCAGAAGATTTCAATGAAATAACCAATAAATTAGAAAAAAAGGCTCCTAAACAAATAGATATTATCTTGTATTTATATCAAAAGCGTTCTCAAGGACAAATGAAAATACTTAAATCAGAATTGTCTGATAAGTTTTCCCTTTCTGCTATACAATCTCTGATAAAAAAAGGATATGTTATTGAAACTATTGAGACTGTTTCTAGGATAGATAATAAAATATCTCATTTTAATGAAATTGAGAAAATTACATTGTCTGATATACAAAAATCAGCCTATAATGAAATAAAAGGATACATAAGTAAAAATAAGCATGTACTTTTGTATGGAGTACCTGGCAGTGGTAAAACTGAAATATATTCTACTCTCATTCAAGAGTATTTAGATGCGGGTAAGCAAGTGCTGTATCTTTTACCTGAAATTAGCTTAACAACTTATCTAGTTAATAGATTACAAAAATATTTCGGTGAAAAGATTTTGGTATATCATAGTAGATTTAACCTACATGAACGAGTAGAAATATGGAATAAATTAGTGGATTTGTGGGAGCAAGATGATGCCTCCTGCATAATAGTAGGTCCTCGCTCTGCATTATTTTTACCATTTAAAAATTTAGGTTTAATAGTTGTAGATGAAGAGCACGACCCATCATATAAGCAACAAGATCTTAATCCTAGATATCATGCAAGAGATATGAGTTTTATTTTAGCTGATAATCACAATGCTAATCTCATTCTAGGTAGTGCTACGCCAAGTTTAGAAAGTTGGTATAATGCCAAAATAGGTAAAATTGGATTTGTAAAAATTAAAGAAAGATATTCTGGTATCATACCGCCTTTGATAGAAATTGTAGATATGAAATCTCTTATGCAGCAAGGCAAAGTGAGAGGACATTTTAGTAATACTCTTTTAAAAGCTATAGATGATGAGGTGAAAGCTGGTAGGCAAGTACTTTTATTTCAAAATCGCCGTGGCTATTCATCGTGGATGGAATGCAGAAATTGTGGATATATTTTCCCTTGTCCACATTGCGATGTCAATCTTACTTATCATAAAAATGAAAATCTGCTTAAATGCCACTATTGTGGTTATACTATTGAAGTACCTACTTATTGTCCAAAATGTAAATCTAATAGATTGATATTCAAAGGCTTCGGAACAGAAAGAGTAGAAACTGAGCTACAAAAATATTTTCCAAATTACAGAATTGATAGATTAGATTTGGATAGTACCAGACGAAAGCATGCTTTTAAGGAAATAATCCAAAAATTTGAGCTACGTGAAACTCAAATACTTGTAGGTACACAAATGATATCAAAAGGGTTAGATTTTTCTAATATTCAACTTGTGGGAGTATTGAATGCTGACAATTTGTTAGTATATCCTAATTTTCGTGTGTTTGAACATGCTATACAATTACTTATGCAGGTGGCTGGTAGAGCTGGACGTAGAGATGTGCAAGGGAGAGTATTTATTCAGACTTTTTCTCTCAATACCCCTATCCTACCCTATATTGTTAATAATAATTATGATGATTTTGCTGAAAATGAATTAAAAGATAGATGGCAATTCAAATATCCACCTTACTATAGAATGATACAAATACAACTACGACACAAAAATTTAGATATTGTAAAAGTCGCCTCTGATGTTTTAGCAACTAAAATAAAAGATATTTTGGATACAGAATACGTGAAAGGTCCTGTAGAGCCTGTAATATCAAAAATTAGAGATTATTATTATCGTCAAATTTTAATTAAAATACCACGTGATAGCTCTCTAAAAATCAAAAAACAGCAAATTAATGAAGTTGTTTTCTATTCTCTAAAAAGAAATAAAGTGTGGCGAAGTGTTTTAGTAGATATAGATGTAGATCCTGTTTAGTTACGGGGAGAATAAGTGATAGGTGATAGGTGATGGGAGACTGGGAAAATGAAGACTGGGAGATTGGAAGACTTGGTGACTTTGAGAAATGGAGACTGGATGACTAGGAGAAATGATGTGAGTAAAATTAGTGTTTAAATAATTAACTTATAAAAACTTTAATCTTTCTCTAATTACTTCTAAACTACTCAACTCATCAACTTATCAACTACTTAATTCATCAACCTTAATCTTTATTTGTGCTAATTTTGGTTCATTTATGGATAATTTGTGTAAATTTATTTTACTGCTATTTTTTCGAAATTGTTATTATCAAAAAATTACAAATATTCTTCAACAGCTTCTATGAATATTTTTTCTGCTTCATCTAATGACCCATAAAAATCGGCTCCTGAGGCATTTTTATGTCCGCCACCATTAAAATATCGTTGAGCTAAATATCTCACGTCATAGGCGGCTTTACTACGCAAACTAATTTTAATGTGATCTTTTCTCTCAGATATCAAAGCAGAAACGTTTACATTTTCAATGCTAAGCGGCATAGAAACTATCCCCTCAGTATATCCAGGATGATAATTAAACTCTTGAAGTTCTTTTTGAGTAAGTTTAATGTAGGCTACTCCTTTATTTTCTATAAATTTTAATTTTTCGTAAATGCTATAGCCTAATAATCTAAACCTGTCATAAGTATAAGAATTGTAGATCAAATTATTAATTTCATTGACATTAATGCCTTTTTTAATTAATTCAGCTATTATCTCATAAGGATGTGAACAATTACAACAATGAAAAAATTTATTAGTATCTGTATAAATGCCAGTATAAATGCATTCTGCTATTTGTTTGTCTATCAAATTAGGATCCATATAAGTCAATAAATCATAAATAATTTCTGATGTAGAAGAAACATTATTATCAGAAATCAAAATATCCCATTCATTCTGTGGTGGATCTAGATGATGATCTATACATATGCGAAAAGCTTTTATGTTATTAATTGATACAGACATACTCATATTGCGACTAAGTGAATTGAGGTCAGTAGCGATGAGATAATCTGCATCAGAAAATATGCTAAAACATAGAGCATTGTCATCATCAAAAATAATTGCTTGGTCTATATCAGGCATCCACAAATAAAACGAAGGTATAGCATCAGGAATTACAATTGATACCTTATGTCCCAATTTTCTAAGAAATCTACTAATAGCTATAGATGAACCTAAAGCATCACCATCAGGATTTTTATGAGTTGTTACAATAATTTTGTAACTTTGCTGACTCATAAAAATTGATTTCAATTGAAAAAAATTTGATATATTATTCATATTAAAAAAATATTATAATTTAGCATGCAAAATTTTGCAAATTTAAAAAATAAATTATTATGGCAGAACAACGTACTCTTGCAATTATTAAACCCATAGCTGTACAAAATGGTCATACTGGAGCTATCCTTCACACCATTTGTGCTAATGGTTTCAAACTAAGAGCTTTGAAGATGATGAAAATGAACAAAACCTTAGCAGCAACTTTTTATCAAGAACATAAAGATATGGATTTCTATAATGATCTCATAGATTTTATGACATCGGGACCTATTGTCGCTATGGTAATTGAAAAAGAAAATGCAATAGAAGATTTTAGAAATTTAATGGGAGCAACTGATCCTTCTAAATCTAAACCAGGTACTATCAGATATCAATATGGTACTAGTATTAGAGCTAATGCTATTCATGGTAGCAAAGATGTAGAAAGTGCTAAAAGAGAAATTAATCTGATATTTACTAAAAAAGAAATCTTTTCTTTTTAAATTCTTTTATACCGTTTTTTACTTTTTTTAACTGTTTATTATTTTTCTGGTGTGAAACTTTTAAAAGTACCATCAGAAAAGAACCATGTTATGCTTATAATTTCTTTAATGCCTTCATTAGTATTGTGCATTGGTTTTTCTAAGGTTATGTTTTGAGATGTTAAATTAAGTTTATCTTCATTAATCGATTTATCAGTTAATGGAGCATTAGTAGGTTCTTTTATTGCTTCTTTTATATCTTTTTCTTCATTAATTTGTTTATCTAAATTTTTATCGTTATTATAAGCATCAGGAATAACTAAATCTAATTCTGCAGTTGTAGGTTTATTTTTTTCATTTATTAAATTTGAATTTTTATTAGAAGTTTCTAAATTTTTAAGCATATTACCAGATCCGAATAATAACCAATCAGAGCTAATTTCAGGAAATTTTTCAAGTATTTTCATAACAATTTCTAATGAGGGGTTATTACGTCCATTTAGAATATGCGATAAACGAGATCTATCTATTTCTAATGCATCAGCAAATTCTGATGGCGTGAATTTATTATAATCCATTATTTTTAAAATTCTATCTAACATAATTTTTTTGTTTACAAAATTAAATTATTTTTTTAAATTATAAAAACACAATCTATTTACATTTGTATATTTGTAAATTAACAATTGTATATTTTAAAGTAATGCTTTAAATATTTATGTTTAATTAATTAATATTCAATAATTTATAAATATTTATTTTCTAATTAATTTTAGTTGAAATAAATAGAGAAATACTTAATGTATTAGTTTAATTTATATGTGTTATTTTATTGATATATAATATTATAAATATATAATAATCTGATTATAATCTATTTTTTATGTTTTTTTATAAAAATTTATAAAAAATGTCGTAATTTATTTTTGTAAATCTATTTACTTTTGTAAATTACTTATTAATTGATTTATGTAAATAGATTCTTTTATTAAATTGTAATGAATAATTTACAATTGTTAATTTTTTTAAAAAAAACTCCCCTATTCTATTTTTTTACATTATTAAATATTGATAAAAATATCAATTAATATTTTTAAACATTCTATAAATTAATTATTCATAATTTCTATTACGTAAATTCAAGTAATGGTTCTATAACGTTTTGAGTCGGTAAAGATTAAAAAAGAGTAATTTTATAAAAAAGATTTTTATTTATTACTGGACAGTTAAATATCAACCATAGAGTTCTCAAAGAATGCACAAAGAACAAGGAGAATGATAGAATTTAATTGTCTTAACTGGG
>LFTI01000038.1 GCA_001513285.1 Rikenellaceae bacterium DTU049 | reverse complement strand
TACCTTTTCTAAGTCTTCTGCCTTTTCCAATTTGTAAAAGTGAAGGTTCGTTTTTCCAATTTGAAAGCTCACCCTGACCACGAGGATAACGTATAACAAATGGTCCCTCATTGCCATATGCTGCAGTATACATAAGGTTTCGGAGTTCATGTTCGTTATATGGTGCAGAGATTACTAGATTAGGGATAGGTCGCATATAAGCAAGATCGAATACGCCATGATGAGTGGGGCCGTCTGGACCTACAAGACCTGAGCGGTCGAGACACATAATAACCTTTAGCTTTTGCAGTGCTACATCATGAATTACTTGATCGTATGCCCGTTGCATAAAAGAAGAATAGATATTACAAAAAGGAATAAGCCCCTCTTTTGCCATTCCTGCAGAAAAAGTAACAGCATGAGCTTCGGCAATTCCCACATCGAATGACCTTTCGGGAAACTTATTCATCATGTGAATCATGGAGCAGCCTGTGGGCATGGCAGGAGTAACTCCTATAATATTTTTATTTTTTTCGGCCATCTCAACTAAAGTGTGACCAAAAACATCTTGATATAGAGGTGGTTGATTTGGTTTACTTTTAACTATACGTTCACCTGTTTCGATGTTAAATAGCCCCGGGGCATGCCAGAGTGTAGCTGATTTCTCGGCATACAGATAACCTTTACCTTTAACGGTTTTAATATGAAGCAATCTGGGCCCCTTCATATCTTTTATATTTCTTAAAACCCTGATAAGTCCAGGCAGGTCATGACCATCAACAGGACCAAAATATCTGAGATTAAATCCTTCAAAAAGATTTTGCTCTTTTGTAAGCAGGGATTTTATGCTGTTATTGAAACGAAGAACAAGATTTTTATTCTCCTCTGAAATAAGTTCACGCCTCTTAAAGCCTTGGTATACTTTATTGCGAAGCTTATTGTATTTGTGTGAAGTGTTTAATTTAACCAAGTAATCCTGCATACCTCCAACATTATTATCAATTGACATATTATTGTCATTAAGAATAATAAGTAGGTTGTTGGGTTGCGAACAGACATTATTAAGACCTTCATAAGCAAGCCCTCCAGTCATAGCACCATCACCAATGATTGCAACTATATTGCGATTTTCGTGTTTTAGTGATGCTGCTACGGCCATGCCCAGTGCTGCCGATATTGAAGTGGATGCGTGTCCGGCAATAAACGTGTCATATTCACTTTCCGAGGGATTAGTGAAACCGGATAGACCACCAAGCTTTCGGTTTGTATGAAAGCTGTCGCGTCTGCCTGTTAGAATCTTGTGACTATAAGCCTGATGTCCTACATCCCAAACCAAACGATCATGAGGTGTATTAAATAAATAATGTAATGCAACTGTAAGCTCAACCGTGCCAAGACTAGAACCAAAATGGCCGGGGTTATGGGAAAGTTGCTCTATGATAAACTCCCTAAGATCTATGCAAACATCTTCCAGCTGATCTAGAGACAGTTTTTTTAAATCATCGGGATTATTTATATTTTGTAAATATTTCATTTAATAAATACTATTTATAATGCCTATATCTGTTTATAACGAAGTGGGTATATAAATAGTTTGCTTTTAAAAAATACATTAATTAGCCATCTCAGAAAAGAACTTGATGCGAACTAAGCGTATTTCAGTTTCTTCATACTCGGGTAATTCTTCCTGAGCTTTTTCTAAATCATCTTTCTCTGTTTCTTTGAAGTAAGCGTAAATATCATCAATAACGTCTTGAGACATTACTTCGGTAAGAAAATAATCGATGCTAATTTTTGTGCCTGAATATACTATGGCTTCAACCTCTGAAAGCATTTCGTTAAATTCAATACCTTTAGATTCGGCAAGATCATCTAAAGCAACCTTACGATCTATGGCCTGAACTATAGATACTTTTAATTTAGACTTGTTGGGCACTGTCTTTACACGGAGATCTTCAGGACGAGTTATATCATTCTCTTCGACGTGCGTTTTAATAAGATCTAAAAACTCTTGTCCATATCTTTTAGCCTTGCCTGAGCCCACACCGGGAATGTTCTGCAACTCATCCATTGTAATAGGATATGAGGTTGCCATTGCTTCGAGCGAAGATGGTTGAAAAATAACATAAGGTGGAACATCAAGTTTCTTTGATATCTTTTTCCTTAAATCTTTCATCATTGAGAAAAGTATGGGATCAGCAGCACCGCCACTACCTCCACCAGACGCTAAAATATCTGAATCTTCTCCATCTAAATCTGTTAAATCATCCTCATCTTCATCTTCTTTTATTATTTTGAAGGAGACCGGTTTCTTTAAAAAATCTTTTCCTTTCTTCGTGATTTTGATGATTCCATAATTCTCGATATCTTTTTTAAGATAATTGCCGAGTAATGCCGTACGGATAACCGATTCCCAGGTGATTTTTTCTTCATCGGCACCCGAACCAAACTCTTCAAGTTTGTCGTGCCCGTAATTTTCAATATCTGAAGTCTCTTTTCCAATAAGGAAATCTATCAGATAATCGGTTTTTTGTTTTTCTTTAAGAACAATAACTGATTCTAAAACAGTAATTAGTAATTCCTTTGCTTCCACTTTTATTTTTGGATTTAAACAATTATCACAATGTTCACAGTTTGGTATATTGTAGTCTTCACCGAAATAATGCAGCAATAACTTTCTTCTGCATACCGATGTTTCTGCATAAGCTGCAGTTTCTAGTAGTAGTTGTCTGCCTATTTCTTGTTCAGATACAGGTTTGCCCTGCATGAAACGCTCTAGTTTTTGAAGATCTTTTCGTGAATAATAAGCTATACATTTTCCTTCTCCACCGTCTCTGCCTGCTCTTCCAGTTTCTTGATAATATCCCTCAAGACTTTTAGGTATATTATAATGGATTACATAACGTACGTCGGGTTTGTCAATACCCATTCCAAAGGCAATTGTAGCTACTATTACATCTGACTTCTCCATCAGAAAGGCATCTTGATTAGCTGAGCGTGCCATTGCATCCATTCCTGCATGATATGGCAGTGCATTTATATTGTTTGCCTGTAATATTTCTGCAAAATCATCAACTTTCTTTCTGCTTAGGCAATACACAATACCAGATTTGCCTTTCTTAGAAAGTATAAA
>LFTI01000080.1 GCA_001513285.1 Rikenellaceae bacterium DTU049 | reverse complement strand
CAAAGTACACCGCATAGGGATAAAAGATGACTTTATTACCCATGGTACTGTAAAAGAACTTCAAGAAATTGCCAAAATTGATGAAAACAGTATATTCGAAGAGATTCTTAAAGTATACAATCAATTAACTGGTACAGAGACTATAAAGCTAGTACATAATCGTTGAAAGTAATAAAACTCATCGATGAAAATATTAATTGCCGGTGCTGGCGCCGTTGGAACTCACCTAGCAAGATTACTCGGTCAGGAAAATCATGATATCACATTAATGGATGGTGATAGGGACCGACTATCAATTATTCGTGACAACTCAGATATATTAACTTATATAGGTAATTGCACCTCATTAAAAGATCTTACTGCGGCGGGTGTAGCGCACACCGACCTGTTCATTGGTGTTACTCCCGAAGAGTCAAAGAATATTACATCTTGCATGCTAGCCTCTAATCTAGGTGCAAAGAAAACACTTGCACGAGTAGACAACTATGAATATCTTCTACCTAAAAATCTTGAATTCTTCGAGAAATTAGGAATTCAGTCTATGATATATCCCGAGCTAATGGGAGCCCGAGAGATTGCTATGGCAATAAAAACACCTTGGACACGCTTTTGGTGGGAGCTGTGCAATGGAACTATCATACTGGTTGGAGCAAAAATCAGAAATAATGCACCGTTAGTAAACAAGTATCTTTATGAACTTGCCCAAGAGAGCAAGCAGTTCCATCTTGTATCCATAAAAAGAGGTAAGGAAACAATTATCCCACAAGGTAAGGATCAGATACTTGCCAACGATATATTATATTTCACTACTCTCAGAAAATATGTAAATACACTACCCGAGTTGTTAGGTAAAAAGTCTTTCGAAACAAAAAGATTAATGTTCATGGGAGGTAGCAGAATTGCTATGCTTACTATTCAACAGCTGCCTCAAAATATTGATATAAAAATTATTGAACAAGACAGAGAAAGAGCTCAGATGCTTGTTGAGAAATGTCCTTCAAATGTAACAGTGTTCGTAGAAGATGGTCGCAATACTGAGTTTCTCTTAAGAGAAGGAATTGCCGAAACTGATGCATTTCTAGCACTTACCGATAATTCAGAAGCCAATATTTTGGGATGTATGATTGCAAAACAGTATGGAGTTAAAAAAACTGTAGCCGAGATTGAAAATATCGACTATATTTCAATGGCCGAGCAGCTGGATATTGGCACTGTAATAAACAAGAAACTTATTGCTGCAAGTGCTATTTATGAATTACTTCTGAAAGCCGATGCTTCAAATATAAAGAGTCTCACTTATGCCGATGCCAATGTGGGTGAGGTTATTGCCAAGCCAAAATCGAAAGTAACCAAAAAACCTATAAAAGATTTAAATCTTCCTGCACATATTACATTTGGTGCACTAATTCGCAATGGTGAACCCATGCTTATTGATGGTAATACGCAAATTGAAGCCAATGATAGAGTGGTAGTTTTCTTCCTTAGTAGATCGTTAAAAAGCATCGAAAGTCTGTTTAATTAACGCCTTCCTATCGGTTAAAGTATATATTATTAAACATGAGAAAATTCAATTATCGATTCGTACTTGGTAGTGTAGGGCTTGTTCTGACAATTGAAGCAATTTTCATGATATTATCGGCCTTCATTGGTCATTATTACAAAGAAGACGTAGTTTCAAGTATTTATATATCTGCTATAATTACATTCTTATCGGGTCTGTTATTTCTCTTTTTAGGAAGAAAAAGAAGACAGCAAGCAAATAATATCACAAAAAGAGAAGTCTATATTACTGTAACCATGGTGTGGGTGATGTTAGCACTTTTTGGCACCTTGCCCTACATCATCAGCGATGCAATCCCCTCTTTCGCCAATGCCTTTTTTGAGAGCATGTGTGGCTTCACAACCACCGGTAGTTCGGTACTCATCAATATCGAAGCATTCCCAAAATCACTTCATTTCTGGCGCAGCTTTACACAGTGGATCGGGGGTATAGGAATAATAATCTTTGTTATATCTTTTATACCCGTATTTGGAGGCCTGTCTGGTCAGTTCTACGATGCTGAAGCAACAGGTATTGCAGAAGACACATTCCGCCCTAGAATAAAGGAAGTTTCTAAAACAATGGCCTTAACATACGTGGCACTTACACTAACGGGTTTTCTGTTTCTTTGGGCAGGGCCCATGGATGCCTTTGAAGCTGCTTGTCACTCATTCTCATCAATCTCCACCGGAGGGTTCTCTACCAGACAATTGAGTATAGCATCATTTAATTCTCCATATATAGAATATGTAATTACT
>LFTI01000026.1 GCA_001513285.1 Rikenellaceae bacterium DTU049 | reverse complement strand
TTTTATCAAATCATTTCCCCAGCGGAGACTTTTCTTTTGTTACTTTTCTTTGTGTGGTTGACAAAGAAAAGTAAATTAAGTAGAAATTTATTTAAAAATCAATTATACTCATAAGAAATATAGATGTTACCGTGAATGAACCAATAATAATTTAGTTATTATCTAAACGCCTATTTCAAAAATTTTATTTGTATCTGTCCGTAAATATTTAGTATGCATTTGTGGACATTGTGCTATTTTTTCAAAATCACCATTTTGTAAAAGATTGTTTTGTCCAAATAAAAAAATGTTAATCATCATGCAAATCGATATGTATACTTTTTTCATTAAAATACAGTGATTACAATTATTTTTAAACAAATTTAAAACAATTTTTAATAAAAAATTATAGTTTTTCAAATTTTTTGCAATTAGGAAAAATAATTGTTTTTAATTGCTAATAGACTTTAATATTTAAATGTTTTATGGTAAAGATGGCGACGATTGTGATACTGATAGTAAAGAGCTATATGATAATCTTATTAGACTTTTCACCATAAGTGCTAGAATAGGATTTACTATTGCTAAAAATTCTTGGTCATTAAATCATGATACTAGTCTTGAAAAAAATTTTAAAAATTATCGTATTGAAGAAAAAAATATCGTAAAGAATTTAGCATGGATAGCTTCGATGCTGATAATATAGATGAAAATAGACTCATCGAATATATCAAAATTTTAGTTAGTGAATAATCAGATACTATATGTTTCACTTCACAATGGGGAAAAACATTAACAACCTTTGAAACTTGACACCTAATTTTTTATAATTATTTTATTTTGAAACAATTTATTTTGTTGCAAAATTTCTAAAAAATAGATTCCTTCGCTTAAATCACTTAAATTTATAGTAATTTGATTTTGCAAAGAATGTATTTTTTGACTATAAACTAATTCACCAAGAGTATTATAAATTTCTATAAGATTAAAATCATTCACATATTGATGTGGAAAAGTAATAGTTAAAATGCTATTAGTAGGATTAGGGAAAATCTGAATATTATTTTCTGACAAATCATTTATATTTTGACTACTAGATAGACGAAATTTTTTCAGGAAATTCCATATTTCAATAGTGTAAGATATATCATTTACTGGAGGATACAACCAAATATGATCAGCCCCTATAGCTTTATAAAACATAACATCTGATAAATTATTAGGAGAATTAAAATAATAAGATTCTACTAAAATACCATCATTTGCTACATCAGGGTAAGTTTTAAAAATGTAATTAGTATCACAATGATTATTATTTACCCAAAATGAAACTAATTCTTCAGCATCTAGTCCAAATAAATTATTAGTATAATAAACAGTTTGGTCATTAGTACCGTGAAAATGGCATATTGGAATAGGTTTAGAAGGAGTACAATTTAAACTATTACCTATAGTCCCAGCTACTGAAGCAACTGCTGCTATTTTATCACTTTTCTCACAAGCCATACGTTGAGCCATAAATCCTCCTAAAGATAAACCGCAAAAATAAATTCTTTCTGTATCAATATTATATATTGTTTGCAATGAATCTGTTATAGCCATCAAAAAATCCACATCATTAATATTCTCATTTATAATAGACCCCATAAAATTTATACCTGCATTCCATGCATTGCCATATGGACTACTTAAAGCTTCTGGATATATAGTAATGAATGTATCTACTTCACCTAATAAATGCATAGCTATATTTCTAAAGTTATCTATATTATCACCCAATCCATGAAGACAAAAAACAACCGGTATAGGCTTTTGACTATCATATATGTTGGGAACATATTTATAATACTTTCTTGTTTGCCCATCAAATGAAAATGTAACTAGCGTTTGTGAGAAAACATTATAACTAAACAATATTACAAACAATAAAAACAATTTTTTCATATTAATTTTTATTTATTATTGCAAAAATAATATTTTTTTGGTTCTATAAAATTTATAGTGGTTAATAACATTCCAAATTGTTACATAAAAATAAATATCTTTAATTAATAGTTTAATTAATAACTGAATTTCTACTGATACATTCACGGTAATAGCTATATTGCTTATGGGTATAATTGATTTTTGAATAAATTTCTATTTAATTTACTTTTCTTTGTCAACCACACAAAGAAAAGTAAAAAGAAAAATTTCCGCTCGGGAAATGATTTGATAAAACTACGCAATCACCTCTTGGGGTTTA
>LFTI01000064.1 GCA_001513285.1 Rikenellaceae bacterium DTU049 | reverse complement strand
ATTGCTGAAGATATAGAGAGTGAAGCTTTAGCTACTTTGGTAGTTAATAAACTGAGAGGTTCTCTGAAAGTAGCTGCAGTTAAAGCTCCAGCTTTTGGTGATAGAAGAAAAGAAATGCTCGAAGATATAGCTATATTAACTGGTGGTACTGTTATTAGCGAAGAAAAAGGCTTTAAACTTGAGGATGCAACTTTAGATCTCCTCGGTCAAGCTAAAAAAGTTACTATAGACAAAGATAACACTACTATCGTAGAGGGTGCTGGCAAAAAAGAAAATATCGAAGCTCGCATCAGACAGATAAAAGTGCAAATAGAAGATGCTAAAAGTGACTATGATAAAGAAAAACTACAAGAAAGATTAGCTAAATTAGCTGGCGGTGTAGCTGTCATCAGAGTAGGTGCTGCTACCGAAGTAGAAATGAAAGAGAAAAAAGATAGATATGATGACGCACTACATGCTACTCGTGCTGCTATAGAGGAAGGTATCATCCCTGGTGGTGGTGTTGCTTACATTAGAGCTATTGATGCACTAGATAAAGTAGAGATAGCTAATGAAGATGAAAAAATTGGTGTAGATATTATCCGTAGAGCTCTAGAAGAACCTCTACGACAGATAGTAGAAAACGCTGGCCTAGAAGGTAGTGTGATTGTACAAAAAATTAAAGAGGGCAAAGGTGATTACGGCTTTAATGCTTATTCAGAAAAATTCGAAAATCTTCTCGAAGCTGGCGTAATAGATCCTACCAAAGTTGCTAGGATAGCAATCGAAAAAGCTGCTTCTATAGCTGGTGCACTTCTTATTACAGAAGCTGCTATAGCTGAAATTCCTGAAGAGAAACCTGCAGCTCCTGCTATGCCTCCAATGGATTACTAAAATATTATTATATATCTTAAAAAAGAGCCACCATAGTGTGGCTCTTTTTTTTATCTATACTTTTCTTTTTTATATAAAGTAATTTTATTTATTTTATTCCAATTATATTATTAAGAACTAATTTATTAATAAGAATGTAAAAAAAATAGCAAGTTTTATGGTGCAAATTTACAAATTTTTACAATATTTTAAATGAAAGATTATCTATAAGTTATTGACAAACAACTGTTTGTTATCTTTTTAAGGGACGAATAAATAATTTATCCCCATTAATAACTGACAAATATCACATAAATCATCAAAATTATTAAACTAAATATATTTATTTCACGATAATTACAGGTAAGATCAATCTATCATTATCTAATTTTATTAATAGTTGATAAACACCATTACTCAAATTATTTACATTTAGTTGATAATCATTACTAATGACGACTACTCTACCTATAGCATCCATTAATTGCAATTCAGAAATATTTTTATTAGTTTGAATATAAATCATATCACTAGCAGGAATGGGGTAAACAATCACATCATCTTTATCATAAGATTCTATACTTACATTATTTATCGATATAACATTAGAAGGCAATGATTGACAATTATTTTCGGTAACTATGACGTAATAAGTTCCATTTTCTATTACTTGATAGGTTTGATTTGTAGCACCTTGTATTGCTCCATTTTGATTATACCATTGATTTCCTGTCGTTGCATTAGAATATAAAATTGGTGGGTAAGAGCTAATCAAAGAAATAGTAGGAGTAGGTGGTATAGGATTAACAGTTATACTAATAGTAGCTGTATTAGAGCAATTATATGAATTTGTACCGATTACAGTATAAGTACTTGAAGTAGCTGGCGAAACAGTTATTTGCGAACCACTCATTCCATTGCTCCAACTGTATGTATTTGCACCACTAGCTGAGATAATAGTACTACTACCTATGCAGATAGACTGTGGATTAGCATTAATGTTGATTGTTGGTATTGAATTAACTGTAATGGAAACTGTAGCGATATTTTTACATCCATTCAGATTAGTACCAGTTACAGTATAAATTGTAGTATTAGAAGGCGAAACAGTTATTTGAGCACCACTCATTCCATTGCTCCAATTATATGTGTTAGCACCAGTAGCACTAAGTATAGAACTACCTCCAAGACAAATAGAGGTTGGATTGGCAGAAGCACTAACATTAGGTATAGGATTTACAGTAATGGATTGTGTATAAGTATTTGATAAAGTACCATTGTAAGCTGTTAATGTTATTGTATAATTACCAGCAGTGTTAAATGTAACTACAGGATTATGTTGGGTACTAGTAGATGGATTACCTCCTGGAAAAGACCAGATGTATGAAGTAGCATTTTGAGAAGTATTAGTAAATTGCACCTGTGTACCTTGACAAATATTTGATGGGCTGTAAGTAAAAGATGCAACTGGATTAGTAGGTGAAACTGTACCCGCATCTATGACAATATCATCTATCATCATCATAAATTTATCAGTAGCCCTATGCCTGATAGCTATATAAATTGCTTGATTATTATAGGCTGATAAAGAATAGGTTTTTTGGGTCCAAGAAGCTGGAGCTACTTCATTTGTAGCTATAGCTGTAAAGCTAGAAGGTTGATTATTAGTAGTAGATACTAAAACATCATAGGTCTCGTTACCCCATGTGCCTGGCTTAGGCGATTTTACCCAAAAACTAATAGAGCCATTATTATTCATTTGTATTTGAGGAGAAATAATCCAGTCATCAGATTCTGTACCATCCGCAGGGCATATGGATACACCACATCTCTCTCCACCATGAGTATCGAAGCAACCAGCTAAAGATGGATTGAATGCCATAAAGCCAAATGCTGTTCCCTCACCAGTGAAATCACAATCAACAGATTGATAAGTAGTTTTGCCATCTCCATCGTAGGATGTCCATGGTGTAAAGTCTGTACTCCAATTTGCACATGCTTCGAAATCTAAACTAAAACCTGAAATAGGTTCTGGTAAGGTAGTAGCTTGAGCAGTAACACCAGTAGAATATGTATTGCCAGTCATTATTGAGAATATTTTGTAATAATAGGTTGTATTAGAGTTTAACCCAGTATGTGAAAAAGATGTATTAGAACCTTTATAAATAACGGTACCACCACCATTTATAGTTTGACCAACATTATAATTTGTGCCAGATGTAGGAGTACCAAAGGTATTAGTAGTATTATAAACTAATAAAACAGGATTGTTGCTGGAGTTTAAACTCCATGATAAATCAATTTGAGTTTGAGAGATAGCTGTAGCTGTGAAATTTAATGGATTAGTAGATGTGCCTGAAACTAAAATATCACCAATATAAGGGATATAGTTATAAGCTGTAACACAAACTTTCAAAGTTTCGCCACTATTACTAGGAGCTGGACTTAAAGTAATATTAGCTGTACCGTTTGATACGTAGCCAGTACCTAATATTTGATTATTTAATGTTATAGAAACATATGCCCCATTGACACTACATGTAACATTAACATTAGAAGTACCAGTGTTAATGGATGATGGATGTGATACTGTCATTGTCATAGGATTTTTGGTACGCAAAACGATACTTGGGTCACCAAATATTGTCCATGTGTCTGTCATATCATAATCTTGATAAGTATCATTCATCTTGAAGCAACCATTTATGCCAATGCCCGCAAAGGTTCTTTTAATATTACTTGTATAACTTTCTACTAAGATATCTGCCATCTCATCTTGAGCTTCTTGTGGGGGGTTCCATGACTGATTTATAGTAGAGCCGAAAATACCAATAGCACCAATTGGTCCACTAGTTTTATTAGCTCTCATCCAAGCTTCACAAAAGCAAGTTCCAGCATTAAAACGTCCTACTACACAAGCTACAGAATAAATAAACGGTAATTTATTATAATTTGTTAAATTATTAACATGAGTGTTAGAAAAACTACTAGTAACCCAATATGTATCAGCTCCATGCCCACAATAAAAAATATTTCCAACACCATTATTGACAACTGTCGATACATTAGATGCGGTTGGATTGCCTGGGGCATCAGATCCCCCTTGACTACCATCAAATAATTCATATTTAGTAGTATAGTTGTAGTTTAACATATCTGTTAAAATATTGCGAATATGTGTATAATCATATTCATTATCATCACCAGGACCTTCGCTAGAAGCTATTCCTAATGTACTTTCTAACCAGCTACCAGTAGTAGGATTTTTTTCATAATTTATGCTACGAGTTACTTGTGTTTGTAGATCTGCAACAGATTCTGCTGAGAAACGTCCGACGAAAAATTCCTGATAGTGATCGTTACCAGTGACATATGCATAAGTATTATCCTTTGCACCTATAACACCAGAATAATAACCTGTAGGTGATGTAACCTGAGCAAAATCACCGACCAAAAGAAGGTATGTTAGCCCATTTGTATTGTAATAATTTGTAACATAATTTTTAATAGAAGTAGCATTATTGCCAATAGTAGATACATCTACTATTTCGCAAGGAATACCTTTCATTATTTTCCATTCTACAAAAGGTTGCATAGTAGGAATAAAACTTGAATGAGAGATGATAAGCATTCTACCAGGATTGTCATTAAGTGGAGTATATTTCAGTGAAGAATTATAATTAAGAAATTGTCTTTTATAAATTTCTTTAAATTCGCTATCTATGGATTGAAGAGCTTTATTTCTATGAAATTCATTAATGCCACTTCCTTGAGTAGCTCTGAGAGTGAAGTCAATATTGGTGTAAATGCGCAAAGTTTTAGTTACTGGATTATACTGAAATGGCTGAACTACTATAGCCTGACCTCTGAAATCACGTAAAATATAAGGATCTCGCAAATAAACGATATCTGTTGGGAAGAAATTATTTTGTTGATATTCTGAACCTTTAACGTATGGAACAGTATCTGGATTTACTGTACGCAATAGATTGCCTTTAGATGGTGCAATATCTATATTTTGTATTTCTACATAGTCAGTATTATTAATGACAACCTCCATTGCACCAGTATCTGGTATAATGACAGATTTAGCATAAAGTGGTAAATCTGGTGCTCCCGCTTTCAATATTTTCGCAGCATCAGGTGCTTCTACGATGTAATAAATTTGATTGTTTACATTTACTTCTTTTAGCCTATAAGCATTTATTGTGAATTGAATGCTTATATTAGTTTTAGAAGTTTTAGCTTCGTTTAAATTAAATTCAGCTTTTGCTTTATTGTCATTATTTAGGTAAATCCACTCCTGTGAGAAAAGGACATTACATAATAATACTACTGAAAATGTTAATAATAAAATTTTCTTCATAAAATTTTTATTTTAATTTTTAGTGATACAAATTTATAAAATTTAATAAAAATAAATTATTATTAAAATAAATAAATATTTACATATTATATATAATTTAAATTAATATATCTATTAATAATTGTTATTCATCTAAATATATTAATATTTTAAGATAAACTAAAAATGGAATTGCTTTATTATTAATTCCACATAATTATAAGGTTTGCCACCAAAACCTTGATAAAAGAAAGCCATTTTATCGTTATTGCCACCATCAAAATCGATAATATTAATACCATTATTTTGAGCTTGTTTGATTATTTGATAAATTAAAAAATGCATGGCACCTTGCTTTTTACCAATTTCATTTGAAGCAAAAGCATGCAAAACTAATTTATTTTGGTACATTGAAATTAAAGCTATTGATAAGATATCATCATTTTGCTTAATAGCCCACCAGCCCCCGATTTTTCTATTTTCAAAACATTTGCCTAATTCAATAATAATTTTTCTAATGTTTTTAAGTTTAATCAAATATTTAGAATTACATAAATAATCATCTAAAAAATATTCTGAAATATTGGTCAAATGAATGAATTGATAATTTAATTTTTCAAATTTTTTAATTTTTCTCAAATGATGAGAACTCAAAACATCATGTAAATCGGTGATGTCATTTAAATCTAAAATATAATTATATCTATCGAGTTTTTTAAAATCATTGGCAAATTCGATATCTTCTAAATAAAAATCTGCATACAATACATTTTTTTTAATAGTTTCTAAAAGTGAAAGAAAGATATCTTTATTAATACTGATAAGAGAGTATAGCCTTAAATGTGTAATCATCGGAGGTTGCATAAAATATGGAATGCAATATTTCTTTTTTTTATAAAAAGGGAACACTATCTCATAATCATTCCATACCAGGCCATGCCAGTTTGGAGCTACGATATCTAGATACCAGCTAAGTCCAGAAATATGATGATTAGCAGAATTATCCACTGTATTATTCCACTTATTTTCATCGATATTAGCTCTTTTAATTAGCTGCCAAGTCATCGCATATTTTTTAAAAAATTCACAAAAAAATTACTCCAATTTTTCCATCTATTTTTATTAGTAAAACTCTCATTATGTAGCAAAATTACTAATTCTCCTCCGAGGATCATAGACGATCGAATATTATCAAAACTCTGTGAGAAATCTTCTGGATTAGTTTTTTTATAATCTACAAAAGTGCCTTCCATTATAGCTGTTTGATGTAATAATAATGCAGTTTGTTTATCATTAATTAAATCATAGAAAAATACTGGATGAGCTGTTCCTAATGGAAATCCTGGCATAGAAGCATAACCGATAGAAAAATCATCTTTAAAGCCAGCATTAGCGATGAGATTCATTTGTGGCATATCTGATCTAAGGTAATGTGCTCTACCTTTATTAATAGGTTTATTAATTAAATGTTCTAAAAAAAATTTATCTTTTTCTATCAAGCTAGAATCATTTTTAGAATAATAGCTATAGTGCAGTCCTACTGCATGTGAAGTAGAAATATCTTTTATAAGATTTTGAAATTTTGAGCAATTTATTGAATTATTTTTATCAAATTTTGTAGTTTTTTCTGAAACTAAAAAGAAAAAAATTAATGGATTTTGTAAAAATTTTTCTAATTCTAATAATAAATCAAAAGTGTCAAAAACATCTTTTTTTAAGTGTAACAGTGTAAATAATCTATCAAAAACGTGTTGAAACTTAAAATTTATAAAATCTCTCACAGCACCGCCAAAATTTCTGTATAAACCTTTACACAAATATGAATAAGCCATGTCTACATCAATAGTAACCTGTAATTTATATATTTTCTCGAATTGTATAGGTAAATCATTAAATCTAATTTTTAACTCTTTAGCTAGTAAAAAAATCCATTTATCAACCCAAGGGAAAATAAAATTATAATTATCATGAAAAATAGCAGAGTTTATTGGTAGAAATCTACCATGTATATCACTATTTTTAGAAAAATACCTTTCCCACCCCGAAATGCAATAAAATACTGCAGAAAAAATATCTTGACCAAAAAAATTTTCATTATTTACAGGAAATATGGATAAATTATTTAGTGATTTTTCTTTTTCTGGTGTTAAATCAGAGAAATATCCATCATTTAAAATTGGTGATGTTTTTAAAATATTTAGGCTGTTATCATTGGGGAGACTACTATAATTAATATGAGCGAAAGTATTGACATCACTTGTCAAAACATAAGGCAGCTCTAATACTTGATTAAAAATAAAATCAAGTGTATATTGTAATCTTCGAGAAATAAAATCTGATCGAATAACTATTGCATTACTCATTTATTTTTTTTGTTTAATAAAATTAACTAATAATTGAAAAATCACAGTCAAGCCAAAGGGGAAAAGCAATTGAGGCAGAAAAGGTACAAAATCTTTAAGGTGCATTCTAGAAATTAGCCAGCAATAGATGAACATATCTAAGTGCAGCATTAGATAAGCGAAGATGCCATGGGAGATTTTAGTTTTAAAAGACCAGTTCGCTGGCTGAATAAAAGGCATAATAGTACCATAAATACTTAAAGCTATGAGAACAGCCCACCATTCTTTGCCTACAATTCCCCACCATCTATTGAACAAAAAGAAAATCAATGTAACTAATGATATTCTAGCTCCCCATCGATAGACCTTAAAACTTCCTAGCAAAAAATCTGCATTTTCAGTATCTTGTATTTTCATAAATCAATTTTTATGATTTTAAATTGTTAAATATTAATAATTTTTCACAAATATATTGAGCTGTATGTCCATTGCCAAAATATGCTGGGAAAATAGTAGGAGGATGATTAATAAATTTATTAACCAAAGAAATAAATTCATCTACATTCTGTGGCTCTAAAGCCCCAGCACCTGCTTGCAATATTTCTATCCATTCTGTTTCTTGACGCATAATAATGCAAGGTTTATGATAAAAATATGCTTCTTTTTGAACACCACCAGAGTCAGTTAAAATTAATGAAGCATAATTTTCCATTACTATCATATCAAAAAAAGATAAAGGCTCTATTACTATAATATTTTGTAATAAAGCAGCTAAATCAAACTCATTAATAAGTTTTTTTGTTCTAGGATGAATGGGGAAAACCACACTATAATTAGTTTGCGTAGCTATGGCATTCAATTTCTCTAAAATATCTTTTAATCTGTCAGGCTCGTCAGTATTAGTATTGCGATGGATAGTAGCTAGAACAAATTTTTTATCATTAAGTTTCAATTTTTCAATAATATTTGATAATCTAAAAGCTTTATCTCTGTAAAACAAACTATTATCATACATAATGTCTCCCGACAAAAATACAGCAGGATTATCAGATGAATAGGGTGGGGTAGAGTCTAAATGAAATCCTTCATTTTGTAAATTTTTGAGACCAGTGATAGTAGGAGAAAAAAGTAAAGTAGAAGAGTGATCACATACAATGCGGTTAATTTCTTCTGGCATTTTTTTATTAAAAGACCTTAATCCAGCCTCTATGTGAGCTACAGGAATATTCATTTTAATAGCAGATATAGAAGCAGCAAGAGTGCTATTGGTATCACCATATAAAACAACTACATCTGGATTATGTTTAATAAAAATTTGTTCAATTTTTTCTAACATTTTAGCAGTTTGAACAGAATGACTAGCAGAGCCAATGCCAAGATTTTCAGTAGGTAATGGGATTTCCATTTCATTAAAAAAAACATCTGACATATTCAAATCATAATGTTGCCCTGTATGAATGATTATATCTTCAATTTTATCATTGAAAGACTCATTAATCACTCTACTAAGGGCGGCAGCTTTAATAATTTGTGGTCTAGCCCCTACGACATTACAAATTTTCATAAAGTAAATTTATAGCAAAGTTACAATTTTAAAATTAAATAAAAGATTTAAAAGAGAAAAGGAGGAGGGAGTTTAGGAGATAGATTTAGAAATAACAAACATTTTTTAAATGTTTCAAACAATATATGATATTTTACTCATTCTAAAATATTCATACCAGGCAAATCTATCCGATGATGCAAGGTTAAGCATTCTGCCAATATTACTAATGATGTCCTTTGATAGGTATTTACCTATCGCTACATACCACATAATGTAGTTTTGTAGGTATTTGGTTGCTACTCCTCTGAACTTCGAATATATCCATTTAGCAAATTCCTCTGACTTAGCCTTCACTATAGCTGTGCTATAGATACCTCGCTTTTTCTTCTTGGCTCCTACTATCTCTTTGTGTTTTACTTTACTCTTTCTTATATGTCTAAATGCGTATTTAGTACCAGTACACAAAACTGAATCTTCTGTTATTCTTCCTTTTAGAAATTTCTCAATGTCTTCTCGCTTCGCTCTTTTATTCTCAGTGTACCTGAATAGAATATTCCCACTTCTATCTGTAGCAACTATTACAGCAACTTTCTTTGGCTTCTTTCTCATTGCTCGTTTCATTTCTCTGACACTTGAATATTTTCTACCCTTTTCAGAATAATC
>LFTI01000093.1 GCA_001513285.1 Rikenellaceae bacterium DTU049 | reverse complement strand
CTTCCATTTGCACTGCCATGACAGAAAAGATAAATCCTGCCATAAAAAGAATCATCACCATTCGCCGGTTTGTTGATTTCATAATTTTCAATTTTTATAAATGATATTTTTTGAGGTGCTACCTATGAGATACAAATAGGAGGATAATTCCATAAACGAATGGATATTTTTCTAACTTTGTGCAGCATCTTTGCATAAATGAACTGACATCAGGTTGAAAAAGAGAGCGGAAATAACGCAATTAAGTAACGACGAACTGTTTGATCTTTACAAGAGAGAAGAACAGACAATTTATTTCGGGGAATTATACCGCCGCTATATACCGATGGTTTATGGGGTCTGTCTTAAGTATCTTGCGAACGAAGCAGATGCACAGGATGCAGTGATGGATCTTTATGAAGATCTGAACCAAAGGATGCTGAAATATGCCATAACCAGCTTTCATTCATGGCTTTACACGGTGACTAAAAATCATTGTCTGCTGAAGATACGCAAAGAGAAGCAGGTGCATTTCGTAGATTTGAACGAAGCGATTATGGAAAATGGCGATTTTTTCACTCTTTCAGACAGAGAGCAGTCGGCAGAACAGGCGTCGGCACTCTCCTATTGCCTGAAGGAATTGAGCAGTGAGCAGCGGACCAGCATCGATTTTTTTTATTATGAGAACAAGTCGTATGCCGATATCGTTACCATCACAGGATACAGTCTCGAAAAGGTAAAAAGCTACATTCAGAATGGAAAAAGGAATCTGAAGAATTGTATCAACCGGATGCTGGAAGTGAAGGCGTTTCGTTGAACAGTTAAATAATACAACCCCTATCCGGAAAAGTAAACAGAGCGGAAGAAACAACAATGTAAACGAGGTGAACCTAAAAGAATACATACAGGGCAAGCGGTATGGCAAAGAGGCCAACCGGCTGGAACGTGAAGCGATGAGCGATCCTTTTTTACAGGATGCCATCGACGGATACGACTCAGTGGCAGGTGACCATCTGTCCGCGATCAAAAAGCTGGAAAAGAAGGTTGCACCGAAACCTTCGCGTAAAGTCAGACCTGTTTGGATATGGGCTACGGCTGCACTGCTGGTGCTGCTT
>LFTI01000030.1 GCA_001513285.1 Rikenellaceae bacterium DTU049 | reverse complement strand
TGATAATCGACAATGTCTTTGCCTTCATTTTTTATTTTATTATATAAATTGTCGTAATACTTGCGTGCTTCTTCTTTAGTGAGGGCAAAAACATCTATTTCTTCTTCAAATATTTTATCCATAATTTTTATATTTTTTGCAAATATAAAAATTTTTTATATTGTATATCATATATATTTCATAAAAATAATTTTTTATAATGGTGTATAGAACCTGTAACAGGTTCTATACACCATCTTTCCCATCCCCTCTTTCTCAAAATTTAAAAAAATGTCCCAATCCCTTCTATAGAAATAAATCCACTAATATGCCATCCATTATTAACCATCCCTCTTCTGTTAAGTAAATTTTATCATTTGTTTTTATTATGTATTCTTTAGGTATTTTGTCTGATTGATCTATGAAATATTGAGCTATTTTTTTATTAAATCTATTAGTTAAATCAGCTAAGTCTACTCCTTCTTTTAGTCTGAGTCTAGTCATTATATATTCATTAAAAATATTTTTCTCATTAAGGATTTCATATTGAAAATCAAGTTTATCATTTTTAATTATGCTATTATAAGTCCTTAAAGAAGAAGTATTCCACAATCTACACGGATGTATGTAGCTATGAGCTGAGGGTCCAATGCCAATATAATTTTTTTGTGTCCAGTATGATGTATTATGTATGCTTTGATAGCTTGGTAATGCAAAATTAGAAACTTCATAATGTTCATAACCGCTATTTTTAACCCATAGATACCATTGAGAAATATTTTTGATTGTATCATCATCATCTTGTATTATCTCGGGGTGTTTTTTTACTAGACTAGATAATCTAGTTTTTTCTTCTATTGTTAAAAGATAAGATGAAAAATGTGGTATTTTATAGTCTAATATTATTTGAAAATTATTTTTTAAATCTTCTATATTTTCTTCAGGTAATCCAATTATAAAATCTAAACTTATATTTTGAAAATCTGCGTTTTTTAAAGTTTCTATTGCGTTAATTATTTGTTTTTTAGTATGTTTACGTCCTAGAAATTGTAAATGTTTTTCATTAATATTTTGCACTCCTAGGCTCACTCTATTGATACCTATTTTTTGCCATCCTTTTACTAATTCTTTATTTATATCTTCTGGATTAGCTTCTATCGATATTTCTGCATTTTTATCTAATTGATGATTTATTAATATTTTATCAAAAATTTTTTCTAAATCATTTATTGATAACATAGATGGGGTGCCACCTCCTAAATATATAGTTTTAATCTTTTTAGATAATAAAAAATTTTTTATTTCTATTTCTTTTATTAATGCATCTACAAATTGATTTTTTGCATCATCATTTAGATATATAGTGGAGTAAAATGAGCAATATGGGCATCTATATCTGCAAAAAGGGACATGTATATACAAATGTTCTGATAGAGAATAGTTGCAATCGGATAATATTGAGGCTATAGTATATAATGTTTCATTATTCACTTAATTATTTTTTTAATAATTATTAAATAGTTTTTAGGTAGTTTGATATTAATTTTCTTTGAAAAAGAGTAATTTAATTTCCCATTTTTTTCATTTCATTAATTACTTCTATTGGGTTATATGCTTTAAAGATAGAAGTACCGGCTACTATGATATCTACTCCAGCATCTATAACTTCTTTAGCATTTTCTAAATTTATTCCTCCATCTATTTCTATTTGACAATTTAATTTTTCTTTTTCTATAAAATCACTAAGTTTTTTAATTTTTTTAATTGTAAAAGGTAAAAATTCTTGTCCACCGAATCCAGGATTTACAGACATTAGCAAAATAAAATCTATATAAGGTAAATTGTCATAAACTAGTTCTAATGGAGTAAAAGGATTTAATACTAATCCAGCTTTTACATTATTTTTTTGTAATTGTTGTATTAATGAATGATGATGTATATTTTGTTCTACATGAACACTTATCATTTCTACTCCAATTTCAAATAATCTATTGAAATATTGTTCTGGTTTCTCCACCATCAGATGAACATCTAATGGTTTTTTGCTTATAGTAGCCACTTGTTCTATCAGTGGAAAACCTATGGAGATATTGGGTACGAAATGTCCATCCATTACATCTATATGGAGATAATCTGCTTGGCTAATGTTTATGAGTTCAATTTCTTTTCGTAAATCTAAAAAATTAGCAGATAGTAGTGATGGAGCCACTTTTACTTGTTTTTTTACCATATATAATTCTATTATAATTATTCAAAATTAACCATAATTTCTAATATTTTTAAATATTTTTGGGAAATTGTTTTTAGTTAGAAATTATATGTAACTCCAGCAATGAAATTAATTTTATAACTTGGTAGATGCCAGTAGTAGTATTGTGGTTTGCTTAATAAATTGTAAACATTTAGATAGAAAGATAGAGATTTATTAAATAAATATTCTACATGAGCATTCCAATCTACAAAAGGTGAGAGTTCAATAGTTTCAGTAGTAAAGTCAGGTTTTATCTGACATGCATACCTCTTACCAATAAATGATACATCTGTGCCTACAAGAAATTTATTAGCAAAGAGATATCTAATATCAAAAGTAGAAATTATATTTGGCACATGCCATGGTTTATCTTCTGATAAAGTTTCTAAATAATTGTATTTTATTTTAAAATTAATATTTAATTTATCATCATAATATTTGACATTAGCAAAAGGAATAAGTGCTGTAGTAGTATCATAAAGCACATTAAATCGAGTATATGGTCTAAAGACGACATCATTTACATAATATGCATATTCATTTGTTTGGCCATAGACAGCACCTATTTCGAAATGTAAATGATCAAATAAAGTACTCACTAGTGATCCAGAGAAATATTGACGCCAAATTACTGGATTTGGTTTAATATATTGATGTACAAAAGGATTTACATGATATAATGAATCTAATGAATATACATCTGTGAAGCTGCCATATCTAGCATGTAATTCGAAAATTTCAGGTACAAAGATTAATTTGCCTGCTATATATGGAAAAACCCTAACTTTACCTACTGAATCTGCAATTACATCAATAGTTGCTCCTAGTTTCAGTGACCATATTTTATCTTGCAATTGATATGAAAGTAATGTGTTTAAAACACCAAAATTATATTTATCTAATGTATTATCTTCGAAATAATGATTATACTTTAGAAAAATTTCAGGTGTTTGAATAATATTTTTCAAAGGCAACCATTTAACATTTTGGTAAATATTTGCTGATGCGCCTATTCTGTATTCACTATTTTTGAGATATGTAGGGACAAATGTACCCGTAATATTATATTCTTGTTTTAAGTCATTTGAGTTAGTAGTATTAGTAACAGCATTAAAATTGAAATTCATTAAATTATATCTTTGCAGATAATCTTTTTTAGTCAGAGTATCATTTGGATATTCAGACTGTTTGAAGCCATAATAGTGAATAATTTTTGCTTGGTATCCAGCTGATAAAATGAGAGTAAATTTATTTTTTATCCATTCTACATATCCATTGATATCATGTTCCCAATGATTAGGATTGCCATAATTAGATATTTTACCATAGAAGCCATTACCATCATATGATACTCCATAATTAGTTTTTGTTTTAATAGAATTAGCAATAGATAGGTGCCATTCAGCCATTTTATTCCCTATACCAAATTTAGCATAATTAGAATTAATATGATCTATAGGCTCTTTACCTAATTTGATTGGTTGCAGAGTAGATGGTGTATAAGTAATAAATATAGGGTGAGGGAAAATAGAATATTGTAATTGACGTTTATCGATTTTTTCTTCTTCTAAAGTAGGTTGTAGAACTGGTTTTGCCAAATCTGGTAACTCTGGTTTATATTCACCTACGACGATAACTCTCTCATCATATTTCTCAGTAGTATCAGTCTTTTGTGCATAATTGATTATAGGTATTATAAAAAATAATATTATTAACAAACTATATCTTTTCATATTAAAAAGTATCAAATTTTAGACAAAATTAAAAAAATATTTATAGAAACAATAAAAAACATGAAAAATTATCAAAATGCTTTATATATTGCTTGATAAAAGCATAATAAACTAAATCAGCATCTGTTATGTTTCATAAATAAAGCTAGTCTCTCTGTTATAATACCCCACTATCTCCCACTCATACTCGCATTACTTTACGTTGCATCTTCTTTAACATCTCTCCAACTCTACTAATCAAACATTAATAAAATATTATAGCAAATCTTCAGTCCAAGTACATTGGATATTTCTATCGCCATATGCATCATCTATACGAGCTACTGGTGGCCAATATTTATCTTTTAAAGTTACAGCAGCTTTTTCACTAGTGTATGGCAAATCCCAATTAGTATTGATGACTTTTTGTAGAGTATGCGGGGCATTTCTCAAAGTACTTTTTTCAATGTCAATTTTCCCATTTATTACCTCGTCTATCTCATCTTTAATAGAAATCATAGCATCTACAAATCTATTTAATTCAGATAAAGGTTCACTCTCAGTAGGTTCTACCATCAGAGTACCATGAACAGGGAATGCAACAGTAGGTGCATGAAAACCATAATCCATAAGCCTTTTAGCAATATCTAATTCTGTTACACCATTTGCACGGAAAGGATTACAATCGATTATAAATTCATGAGCAGAAAAACCTTTTGATCCCACATATAATATTTTATAGAAAGGTTCTAATTTTTTTCTTAAATAATTAGAATTAAGAATAGCTATTTGAGTAGCAGCTTTCAGTCCATCATCCCCCAGCATTTTAATATACAGATATGAAATAGGCAAAATGAAAGCACTTCCAAAAGGAGCTGCAGCCACAGTATTCACTGAATGAGTAATAATACCATCTGGATGAAATGGATGAGATGGCAAATATGGAGTGAGATGTTTAGCTACACAAATAGGTCCCATTCCTGGACCACCACCACCATGAGGTATAGCAAATGTTTTATGCAAATTCAGGTGACAAACATCAGCTCCCATGAGTCCAGGGGAAGTGAAACCTACCTGAGCGTTCATATTAGCACCATCCATATATACTTGTCCACCATACTGGTGTATAGTATTTATAATTTCTAAAATTTTATCTTCAAAAACGCCATGAGTACTAGGATATGTGATCATTAGAGCAGCTAATTTATCAGCATTTTCTTTTGCTTTAGCTTTTAAATCCTCTAAATCTACATTTCCCTTATCATCAGTTTTCACAACTACTACTTTCATACCTGCTGTTACTGCACTTGCAGGATTAGTACCATGAGCTGATGCTGGTATCAAGCATACATTTCTATAACCTTGTCCTTTAGCTTCGAAATAAGCTCTGATAGTTATTAACCCCGTATATTCACCAGATGCACCACTATTAGGTTGAAAGGTTATACTATCCATACCAGTAATCTTTACTAGTAATTGTCCTAGCTCATCAATCAATTCTAAATAACCCTGCACCTGATCCTTTGGAGCAAAAGGATGTAAATTAGCAAAACCAGGCCACGACAAATGAAATAGCTCAGTAGATGCATTTAGCTTCATAGTGCAGCTACCTAATGGTATCATTGTTCTATCTAAAGCCAAGTCTCTATCAGCCAATTTAGCAAGATACCTCATCATTGCTGTTTCACTGTGATAAATGCTAAATATTTTCTGTTGCATATAATTACTCACACGTCTATACTTATCTTCAAATGTAATAATTTGAGTATTTTTCAAATCATCACATTTGAATGTAGTAGCTTTTTTACCAGTGAGTTTAGCTAAAATAGTGAGCAATTGATTTATATCATCCATAGTAGATGGTTCACCAAGGCTGATACTGATTTCTTTATCATTGATATACCTTACATTTATATTATTTTCAAGTAATTGCATTTTTAGAGCATCCATATCTACATAAGCTGGTATCTCTATTCTAATAGTATCAAAGAAATTTTTATTTTTTTGAATATAGCCATATTTTTGAATTTCTTGAGCTAATAAACCTGTCAATTTATTAATATGAGTAGCTATTTGCCTAATACCATCTGCCCCATGATAAATAGCATAAGCACCAGCCATCATAGCTAATAGAGCCTGAGCAGTACATATGTTAGAGGTAGCTCTTTCTCGTTTAATATGTTGCTCACGAGTTTGCAGAGTCATACGTAATGCCTTATTACCATTAGCATCTATAGATACGCCAATGATTCTTCCCGGCATTTGACGTATATAATCCATTCTAGTAGCCATATAGCCAGCATGAGGTCCACCAAAGCCCATTGGAATGCCCATTCTCTGTGTACTGCCTACAACTATATCTGCTCCCCATTCACCTGGAGGTGTCAAAAGTGCTAATGACATTATATCTGCAGCTACTACTACTTTAGCATCAATATTTTTTGCTTTATTTATCACATCAGCATAATCCTTTATTTCTCCATACTGATCTGGATATTGCACTAAAATACCAAAAACATCATCAGTAAAATCATATTTAAAAATATCAGTTACCACTACATCGTAATCCAGATATTTAGCTCTAGTGAGTACTACTGCGAGAGTCTGAGGAAACACACGTTCATCTACTACAAACACACGTGCATCATTTTTCACTTTATCACGGCTACGTAAATTAAATGCCATAGTCATAGCTTCTGCTGCAGCAGTAGCCTCGTCTAGCATAGATGCATTAGCTACCTCCATACCTGTCAGTTCTGTAACCATTGTTTGAAAAACTAATAATAGTTCTAACCTACCTTGACTAATCTCTGCTTGATATGGAGTATATGATGTGTAAAATCGCGGATTTTCTAATATATGTCTCTGTATCACACCGGGGAGAGCAGTCTCATAATAGCCTAGTCCAATATAATTTTTAAAAATTTTGTTTTTAAAAGCGAACATCTTCATTAATTCTATGGCTTGTGCTTCATTAAGTCCTTTTCCTATTCCTAAATTTAAATCTTTTTTTAGAATATCAGCTGGAATAGTTTTTTCTAATATCTCATCTAATGAAGATACACCGATGTCCTCTAACATTTTATCTATTTCAGTAGCATTGGGACCATTATGTCTGTATGCAAAATTATTCTTGTGCATATATTAATTTTTTGAAATTTTATATGTGCAAAAATAAGAAAAAAACTAAGAATAATAATAACAAATGATAAAAATACATTTTTTGCAAAATATTAATTTGCATTAAAAAATATTTGCTTTATAAGGCAGCATTTTTTAGCAGGCATGCATCTCCATAACTAAAAAATCTAAAATCATTATTTATTGCATAATCATAAATTACTCTCCATGGCACTGCTGAGAATGCATCTACAAGCATAAGCAATGTACTTTGTGGCTGATGAAAATTTGTAATAAGATAATCTGCAGATAATACCTTAGCTGGTGGAACAATAAATAATCGTGTATGTCCTTCTAATCTATTCAAATTATTATTTTCTAAAAATAATTTTAATTTTTCTATTAATAATTTTTTATCAGATAAATTTTTATATTTTCTATGCATATCATCAAATTGTTGAATATTAATAGGATATACAGAAGTATCTTCTGCGAATAATAGCAGACTTTCTAAACATCGCAGTGTAGTAGTGCCCACGATTACCCATGGTCTATCAATATTTTCGTAAAGAATACTCAGATTTTCTTTGTCTATTGAAAATTCTTCTCTGTGCATTTGATGTTCCTCTATGCTAGTTTTCACTGGCTTGAAAGTACCAGCACCTACGTGTAATGTAATGAAAGCCTTTTTATAACCTATTTCATCTAATGATGCGAAGACTCTATCAGTGAAATGAAGGCTGGCAGTAGGCGATGCTACAGATCCATTAACTTTTGCAAAAACTGGTTGATAATAGATTTTATCTTCTTCTACAGCTTTTCGTTTAATGTAAGGAGGTATGGGCATTTCACCTATTAGTTCTAATATTTCTGATAATGTAAAATCTGATGGTTCCCACGAAAAAGTTACTATATTTTCATTATTTGGTCTCCATTCTATATCAATGTTTAGATAAATATTTTGATTGTTTTTAGTAAAGTAATATGATAGATGATGAGAGTTTTTTAGCTTTTTAGCATTACCAATCATACATTGCCAAACAGAAGTTCCTTTGTCTTGTAGAGCTAATGGTATGCTATCTGTGTTTATTGGTTCATTCAAAAGAAACTCTATCCATGCACCAGTTTCTTTTTTTACCATTATTCTAGCTGGTACTACTTTGGTATTATTGAGAATCAATAATCCATCAGGAGGTAAATATTTTGCAATATTATAAAAAAAATCTTGTTGTAATATATTATCTGTAGCTATCAAAATTTTTGAGCTATCACGTGGTTGCACAGGAAATTTTGCTATACACTCTTCTGATAATTCATAGTTGTAATCTTGTAAGTCTGGCAATTTCATACTTAGTTACTTAAAAAAAAGCAAAATTACAATATGATAAATAATTTAAAAAATTTTTATAAGACTATTTTGATATAATCTTGATATTTTTCTATTAAATCTTGAGTATCTATCATGTTAATATGTGTGATTCTATTAATTTGGTATTTATAAATTAGCTCTACATAAAAATTATTTACCAGATAAATTTTAATAAAATGATCAAATTTTTTAAGAGTCAATATTTCTACACCAGACTCTAATAAAATATCCAATTTAGTATCTATATCAGTATTGATGAGTAATTCATGTACGAGCTCTTCTTTAGTCATACTTTATTATTTTATAAAATTTTTCACATCAATAAAATAAGGAACTATAATAGCTTGTGGATAAAATTTTTTAATCAATTCATAATCATATCTAGCTTCATATTTATGAATATAAGCACCAGCCATCACTTTGTAATATGGAGAATCAAAAACAATATTTACTGTGAAATCACTAAAATTACTCGTGAAATCATTTAACAAATTTTCAGCTTTAGATTTACTGTAGTTACCCGAAAATGCTCCTAATTGTATAGAATATCCTAAATAGCTATTAGTTTTAGCTGCTAATCTTGTATGCTTGGCAACTAAACTATCTAAATCTGCATTATTATATACCTTAACCTGTGCATTTATAGTAAAATATGAAAGTAAAATTATGATTATAGTTAAATAATATCTCATTATTTTTTTTACAAATTTAACTAATTTTTTTGAATTTTTCAGATATTTCAAAAAATTATTTTACAATTAATAATGAATTTTTTTAGCTTAAAATTTAACTCTAATTTGTAAATGTAAGTCAGTTTTATGATTACCATTGATCTCATTTAGGCCACTACCGATCACATTTCTATCGAAATAATTTGTACGAGCTAGATAACCCCAAAAATCTAAATATTTATTGATAGTATATTTAACGTTAAAAACATATCTAGCTCCTTTATAATAATAACTCGGAAAAGAATAAGCATACAATACATCATTTTCGTAACCATAAATGCGCTCATCATAACTATATGTGTCAAAATATACAAAAGTGAAGTGAAAGGAAACAGGCAAATTAGTTTGTTTGAAAGATAAAGTCTGAGATACTGCATACCCATCATGATCATAATCACTACCTTTACGATAGTTTACATATTCTACTCTAAATTTATATCTGAAGGATGGAGATAACTGAAAAGTACCATTTAATCTAAAATTATCTTTTTTAGTTTCTATCAATCTATTTACATAAACATCAGCTTTATTCAGGCTTTTAGTCTCGTGTTTGTATCTAAAATAGACATTATTCTTTCTATCAAATTTATAATTAAGTTGCAGCAGAGTCTCTACGCCATCACTAGGTGCATTTACTCTATAGCGAAGCCATGGGAAAGAGAACATATCAAAATAAGCTGTAAGATTTAATTTATAAGTAAGGTTAGCATTTACACCAAAGTATAAACCTTGTTCATTACTTGCCTTACTGCCCTCCTGTAGTGGTGAAGCATAGAATACAAAATATTTAGGATCAAAATATCTATGTAAAATAGAAAAGGACAAATTTTTGTCAGTTACAGCCATTATACCATTGATAGTAGCTATACCACCATTAGATGAATATGCTCCTTCACCAAAAATATTAAAATTTTTCCAAATATAACTATAATCTACTGATGCCACATTCAATTGAGTTCCTGTAAATTCAAACATTCTATAAAGTTCATTACGAGAGCCTAAAGGTTTATCTAGAATAGTAGTATAAGCTGTAGCACCTATACGAAGTCTTTTATTTAACGAAATATATTTAAGGTTTACACCGCCGATGAATTGTTTAATAGCATCTTTTTTGCTATAAGAAGATACAGTGTTGTGTAAACCAGTCTCTACCAAGCTAGCAATCACATAATCTTCGTTGTTTAAAGTATCACCTTCTACACTTGCATCTATTTTTTTATAACTTAGAAACCCTAATATTTCAAAACGTTTAGAAATTTTAGCATCAAAAGCCACACCACGAAGAAATCTGTTTTCATCAGCAGAGGTATATTGTCTGATACCATTAGCATTTCTCTTAGTGAAAACAGCATCTGCAGTTTTGCCAAAGCTCATACCAGTCCACATAGTAAGTCCTTGTCCTATTTGCAAATTATAATCTCCTATTGCAATAGCTTTGAATGGACCGACATTACGCATAAATAAATGTGCTGAATAAAAATCAAATCCTTGCTTTTGAGTACCTTTGAAAAATTCTTCTCCTGGATCTTTCTCTGCTGTAAAGCCGAAACTTATTAAATTATAATATTTGAATTGATACCTGGTATACAATTTGTATGGACTACCTAAATATCTACTGTTAGGATTTTCTGCTAAAGTAGAGTCATCAATGTCTGAATAACCTTTTTGCTCTTCCAAAGTTCTCATATAGCGAATAAAAAGTTGCGAGTTTCCATTTTTCATAACCTCAGAAAAGTTATATTTATGAGATACTGCTGCGTCACTTATTTTAACAAAAGGTAAAATCTTGTCAATAGTGTTTAAGTCCCAGCTTTCGATAGATTGCAATTCGTATATACTCAAAAGCTTACCATTTTTTTGAATATGATCAAAAAAATTGACAATTTGAATATCTGATAATAGTCCTAAATTACGTAATTCATCTGTAGTAGTATTATTGAGGTTAATAGGGTGTGTGAGGTAATATTTAAGATTTTCAGTAAATTCGCTAAAATCTCCTTCTTCTACTCCACTCTCCTCTGCAATATATTCTATATTTTGCTGTACCTCATCTATTTCTTCTGGCTCATCTATTACTACTTGAGCAGATAGATATGAAAAAGATAAGAGAAAAATGAAAAATGTAAATAATTTTAATTTCATTACTAATAAATGATATTAGGTTGTTGACGATCTTTTTTAAATGAATAACTCATAGAAATTGCAGGAGAAAAGCCTAGTGTCTGATGCCAGGAACTAGACACATCTATAATAAAGTTTGTAATTCTATAGCCTACACCAAAGCTCACTCGTGAAGGTGTAGTTTGAAAACCACCTCTTACATATAATTTATCATTAAAAGAAAAATTAGTACCAAATCTAACAGATGCTTTTTTATCACTTTCTTTTACTATATCGACCATTAACGATGATTGTCTAGCTATCTGATACATAAAACCTAATGAACCTACTATAGGTAATCTATCATATCCATAAGTGCCAAGTTTAGAGTGATTTAAATTAGAAACAACTGTACCGAAATATAAATTATCAATAATTTTAACTTGCAAACCAGCATCAAACCCAATAGTACCAATACCACTATATTCAGGTTGATCAGATGTAAGTAAAAAATATTTAATTGTGAGACCAGCAGCTACTCTATCAGCAAAAACTCTGGAGTATCCTACAGAAAAAGTATTATACAATAAAGAACTAGCACCAAATTGAGAAATATGAGCTGATATAGTGCCAGACTCACCATTTAATACATGTGCATATGCTATATCTCTATAGCCAAGCTCTTTCAAAAGATATTTATTATAATAATTAATTCCTAATTGATGATCACTTAACCAACCTAATGCAGCTGGGTTCATCATACCAGACCAAAAGCCAGGAACAGCTGAAGCACTATTACCATAACCTATAGTAGATGCACTCTCATAGCTAAATTGCGCTGATAATGTATTAAAGAATAAAATTATTACAAATGAAAATAATATAATTTTTCTCATAAATGATTATTTACTTAATTTTTTTTCTAATTCTTTTTGGTCTTTAGAGATTTTTTCTTTCAGTTTATTCTTGTAGTCTATGAGTTTTTTCTTAAGAACATCATCACTAGTAGCTAATATTTCTATAGCTAGCAAAGCTGCATTCTGAGCAGCATTAATCCCTACTGTAGCTACAGGAATACCTGATGGCATTTGTACTATAGATAGTAGAGCATCTAATCCTTGTAAACTAGCATTAATCGGAATACCTATAACAGGTACAATTGTATTAGCAGCTACTATACCAGGTAGATGAGCAGACATACCAGCAGCAGCTATGAAAACCTTAGTGCCTTTTTCTGTAGCTTCTTTTACGTATTTGGCAGTCTCATCAGGTGTCCTGTGTGCCGACAATATTTGTACATCATATTCAATGTCAAAATCAGTTAATGTATCAATAGCTTTTTTTATGATATCAAAATCTGAAAAACTTCCCATTATTATCGAAATCATATTTGTTAAATTAATAAGCAAATGTATATAAAAATTTTAATATGAAAAAAATAAAAAAGAACATTCAAATGAATGTTCTTTTTTAAAAAAATAATTTATTTTTAAAAACAATTAAGCTAAAAAGCTTAGCAAAAGACCAGCAGCCACAGCACTACCTATCACACCAGCTACATTAGGTCCCATAGCATGCATAAGTAAATGGTTTGATGGATCATACTCTAATCCTATCATTTCAGACACTCGTGCAGCATCTGGCACAGCAGATACACCTGCATTACCTATCAAAGGATTTATTTTATTTTCTGGTTTTTTAATAAATAAATTCATAATTTTAACGCCAAGGACACCACCAAAAGTAGCAATCATGAAAGATACAGCTCCTAAAGCAAAAATACCTAAAGATTTAACTGTCAGAAATGTAGAAGCCTGAGTCGATGCTCCTACTGTCAAGCCAATCAAAATAGTAACAATATCTAGCATAGGTCCACTAGCAGTTTCGGCTAATCTACGTGTAACGCCACTTTCACGAAGTAAGTTACCAAAAAATAACATTCCTAATAAAGGTAAACCTGAAGGAACTATTAAAGTAGTGAGTAAAATTCCTAAAAGAGGGAATAATATTTTTTCTCTCTTAGAAATGGCACGTGGTGGTTTCATACGTATTAATCTTTCTTTTTTAGTAGTCATAGCACGCATTATTGGAGGCTGAATGACAGGTACTAATGCCATATAGCTATATGCAGAGATTGCTATAGCTCCTATTAAGTGTGGAGCTAACCTAGAGCTTAAAAATATAGCTGTAGGTCCATCTGCCCCACCTATGATTCCTATAGCTCCAGCCTCAGTGGGATCATAACCAAATAAAAGAGCTAACATTAATGCACCAAAAATACCTATTTGTGCAGCAGCACCAATAATAAATAATTTTGGATTAGATAATAAAGCACTGAAATCAGTCATAGCTCCAATACCTAGAAAAATTAATGGAGGATAAATACCTTTTATTACACCAAAGTATAAATAATTTAAAACACTACCTTCTTCGTATATTCCTATTTGCAAGCCAGGAACTGATGCTATATTACCTAGAATGATACCAAAACCAATAGGAACTAGTAAATAAGGCTCATATTGTTTAATAATTGCTAAAGCAATGAAAATAAGCCCCACAATTATCATAATTAGATTACCCCAGCTCATATTAGCAAAAGCAGTATATTCTAAGAATTTCTGTAAATTATCTACTACGAAATCTAAAAAATTCATATTTTACCCTCCTATTTCTACTAAAGTTTGACCTTCACTAATAGTATCACCTTTATGCACAAGAATTCGTTTTACTATTCCAGGACCATCAGCTTTGATTTCATTTTCCATTTTCATAGCTTCGATAATCACTAGATTTTGTCCTCGTTGAACAGTATCGCCCTCTTTAACTAATACATTTAATACTACACCAGGTAAAGGAGAATTAATTGGTCTAGTAGCTATATTAGTTGTTTGCTCTGGGATAGTTTCTTTAACAGCTTTATTAACAACAGTAGATACCAAAGTTGGGGGTTTAGGTATTTCTATATCTTTTGATAATTCCACATTGTAGAAAGTACCATTTACATTTACTTCGATTTGATTACCATCAATATTTCCTATTTCTACACTATACTTATTTCCATTAATTGTTAGGTCTATTTTTTTCATAAATTATTTTTTTAGGTAAATGAATTTTTTGTGGGGTTGGTGTTAGATTATAGAGTTTAGAGCTCCAAGGTGAATATGGTTTAGGGATTTTTTTTATTGTAATAATTCCATTCTCATAATCATGCATACTTAATAGATATAAGTGAAGGGCAGTAGCGATAGCAGCTAATACTTCGCTACTAATTTCTTCTTCATTGTGAATAATTTCAGTTTTAAAATCTTCATCTTCTTTTTTGATTTCTACTCTTTTAGTTTTTACTATTGGTCTTTTAATTTTTAATAGGTAGTAAAAAGTTAAATATAAAAATATCAATATAATAATTACAATAGAAAAACAGATTATAGATATACCTATACCATATGGATCTAATTTTTTTACTATTTCATTTTGAGATTCATAGACTTTTATATCATTAGATAGTAATGGTGTACTAATATCTGTATTTTCCCAATTGCCAAATCCATCAATAGTTCGACTAAGAAACTCTCCATCTTTTATTAATTTAGGATCATAAATCAAAGAATCTACTATAGTTTTTCCATCAGATAATACTAAAGCTAAATATCCAGTTTCAGCAGATAAAGATGCTACCGTAGGGTGAAAATGTTTAGTAGTATCTAAATAAATAATTAGAAAACCATTAGCAGAGATTTTCAATGCATCACTTTTAGGTAGTTGATATTTCTTTAGATTATTTCTATCATCAGTGAGATATATTGTACCGATATTTAAAGAAACTCGAGAAGTATTATAAAGCTCTATCCACGGACTTTTATTACCTAAAGGATTTATTAAATCGCCATTATAATTAGGAGAGAACTCATTAATTCTAATATCATCCATTGTTTGTGAAAAAATAGTAGCTCCAAATAATAAAAGTGTAATAAATAAAATTATTTTTTTCATAATAACACAATTATAATGGACAATTAGAATGTTTTTTAGGTGGTAAATTTTGTTTTTTAGTAGATAAAGACATTAGAGATCGGATAATTCTATATCTTGTATTTCTAGGCTCAATGATATCATCTATATATCCATATCTAGCGGCTTCGAATGGAGAGCAAAATTTTTCGGTATATTCGTTGATTTTGTTTTCTATATATTTTTTTCTTTCCTCTTCATCTTCAATAGCTAAAATATTTTTTCTTTCGAGGATTTCTATCGCACCACTAGCTCCCATTACAGCTATTTCAGCTGTAGGCCAAGCATAGTTAATGTCTGCTCTTAATTGTTTACAACCCATAACGTCATGAGCGCCACCATAAGATTTCCTCAGAGTAACAGTAATTTTAGGCACAGTAGCTTCTCCATAAGCGAAAAGTAATTTAGCTCCATGAACGATTATGCCACCATATTCTTGGGTAGTACCTGGCATGAATCCTGGCACATCTACTAAAGTAATAATTGGAATGTTAAAAGCATCACAAAATCTCACAAATCTTGCTCCTTTACGAGATGCATTGATATCTAAAACACCAGCTAAATAATTAGGTTGATTGGCAACTATTCCCACACTCATGCCACCCATTCTAGCAAAACCAACGACAATATTTTGAGCATATTGTCCATGTACCTCCAGAAATTCTCCATTATCCACTATTCTAGTTATCACTTCTTTGACGTCATATGGTTTATTTGGATTATCTGGAATGATGAAATTCAGATAATCATCCATTCTATCAATTGGATCATTAGTATCTACAAATGGAGGATCTTCTAAATTATTAGAAGGTAAATAGCTAAATAATTTACGAATAAGTAAAAGTCCTTCTTCTTCAGTATTAGCTATGAAATGAGCAACACCTGATTTAGAAGTATGTACCTCTGGGCCACCTAATTCGTCATCAGTTACTACTTCACCTGTAACAGTTTTTACAACTTTAGGACCAGTAACGAACATATAGCTATTCTGCTTAGACATAATAATAAAATCAGTCAGAGCAGGAGAATATACAGCACCACCAGCGCAAGGACCAAATACAGCACTTATTTGAGGTATCACTCCTGATGACAAAATATTCCTTTCAAAAATATCAGCATAACCAGCTAAACTACGTACACCCTCTTGGATACGTGCTCCACCAGAATCATTAATACCTATAACTGGGGCTCCATTTTCCATGGCTAAATCCATGATTTTGCAAATCTTTGCTGCGTAAGATTCAGACAATGAGCCACCGAAGACTGTAAAATCTTGAGAAAAAACATACACTAGCCTGCCATCAATAGTACCGTAACCAGTTACAACACCATCACCATAATATTGTTCTTTATCTAGACCAAAATCTGTACAACGATGGGTTACAAACATATCAAACTCTTCAAAAGAGCCCTCATCTAATAAAATGTTAATTCTTTCGCGAGCTGTCAATTTACCCTTGGAATGCTGCGATTCTATTCGCTTTTGACCACCGCCTAATAAAGCTTGCTTTCGCTTTTCTAATAATTGTTCTATTTTTTTTTCTATTGACATGAATATTGATTATTTTAATCGTTTTTATTTTCACATAGCTCAATTAATACTCCACCAGTACTTTTAGGATGTAAAAAAGCTATACTAAGTCCTTCAGCTCCCCTTCTTGGCTTTTCATCTATTAATTGTACATTTTTACTTTTTAATTCCTCTAACACATCCTCGATATTTTTTACTGCAAAAGCAATATGCTGCACCCCCTCACCACGTTTTTCTATAAACTTTGATATTGCACTCTCTGGATCTGTACCCTCTAATAGTTCTATTTTAGTTTGTCCTATTTTGAAAAAAGCTGTTTTTACTTTTTGATCTTTTACCTCTTCGATAGCATAACATTTGATATTAAATAATTTCTCGTACTTTTCTATGCTTTCGTCTAAATTTTTTACAGCTATGCCTATGTGCTCTATATGCGATATATCCATATAAATTTTTTCGCAAAGGTAGAAAAATTTTTATATAAAAACAAACAAAATTGAAAAATTCTTTTTTTAAAATATAATTTTTTACAGGATTAATAAAAAATATTATTTGTATCAATATTACACTTTATATATAAATATAATAATTATTTATCTAATTTATTTGTATATTTAAAAACTATTTTAAACAAATTCTTTTATTTCAATAAAAAATTTTTTCACATTTTAATAATTATTTTTTTACTACTTTTGCAATAGAAAATAAATGGATAAAAAATTATGGAAACTAGACCAGATGTTAGACAATTAATCATTGAAGCTGCAAATAAATATGGAGAAAAGACAGCTTTTATACAGAATGATACAGAATATAATTTTTTACAATTAAAAGAAAGTAGCTTTAGACTAGCTAATAGCTTATTAGACCTTGGTTATAAAAAAGGAGATAAAATTGCAATTTATTTACCTAACTGCATCGAATATGTTTACTCATATTATGCTATTTATTCTATAGGATGTATTGTTGTGCCAATAGATTTTTTCTTGAGTCAAAATGAAGTAATAGCTATATCTAATCATTGTGAACTAAAAGGGCTCATCACTACTAATAATGCAAAATTTAACTTATTAGAATTGAGACAAGCAATACCAACATTAAAAGATATTATAACCATTGAAGATAATTCTAAATTTTTATCATTTTGGAAATTAGCTACTAACTCCAAACCTGATTTAGAAGATCAGAACATTACTACAGATATGATGTCTAGTATTTTTTATACTTCGGGAACTACTGGTATGCCAAAAGGTGCTGCATGGAATTATCTACATATACACTTAGGAACAGAGCAATATAAATATTATGGTACATATAAAGGTTTAGAAAATAGATTAAAAATTGATGATACAGAACGATTAATAGCACCAATACCTTTTTCACATTCTGGTGGAGTATTATATCCTATGATGGCAATAAAATATGGAACAAGTACAGTAATAATGCCACAATTTAATCCATATGATTTTGTAAAATTAGTAGATAAATGGCAAGTAACTGGTTTCCACATGGTACCACCAATGTATTACGCCATTTTGTATTTAAAAGATATAAAAAAATATAAGTTAGAGTCTATAAAATGGGCAGCCGTATTCGGAGCTCCATCTTCACCAGATCTAATGATGAGATTCGAAAAATTATGTCCTAATGCTGTTGTATCAAATGGATGGGGCATGACAGAGGTTATCCCCCC
>LFTI01000036.1 GCA_001513285.1 Rikenellaceae bacterium DTU049 | reverse complement strand
AAATCATTTCCCAATGCGGTATTGCTATAGCTTAATAATTATTGTAAAGGTATTCATTTAATTTAAGTTGAGAAAACTTTATTAGTTAAAAGCCTAAATCAATTAATAAAAAAAGGAGTTAAATTAAAATTTAACTCCTTTTTTATTTTATGGAATATACATTAATTTACTTCTTCGTAATCTACATCAGTGAAATCATTTTCATTTGATTGTTTTTTAGATTCCGAAGAAGTTTTGTCTTCATTTTCTTCATTACTAGATTCATACATATAAGTGCTAGCTTTTTGCCAAGCATCATTTAAACGAGCCATAGCACTATCAATAGCAGTAACGTCTTGAGATTTATGAGCGTCTCTCAGAGCATTGAGAGCACTTTCTATTTCTGCACGATTTTCTGGTGGTATTTTATCACCGAAGTCTTTAAGTTGCTTTTCAGTACTATAAATTAAATTGTCAGCTTGATTAATTTTATCGATTTTTTCTTTTAGTTTTCTATCTTCATCAGCGTGGCGTTGAGCTTCTTCTTTCATACGTTCTATTTCTTCATCGGTTAACCCAGTGCTAGCTTCTATTCTAATAGATTGACTTTTGCCCGTAGCTTTATCTTTAGCCGATACATTAAGTATACCATTAGCATCTATATCAAAAGTAACTTCTATTTGCGGTACACCACGTGGTGCAGGAGGAATGCCATCTAAATAGAATTTTCCTATTGTTTTATTATCTTTAGCCAATTGACGTTCACCTTGTAAAACATGGATCTCTACTGAAGTTTGATTATCTGAAGCTGTAGTGAAAACCTCAGTTTTCTTGGTAGGTATGGTTGTATTAGCTTCGATTAATTTTGTGAAAACACCACCTAAGGTTTCTATACCTAAAGAAAGAGGAGTAACGTCTAATAACAATACGTCTTTCACATCACCAGTTAGCACTGCACCTTGTATAGCTGCACCAATAGCAACTACTTCGTCAGGGTTTACACCTTTAGAAGGAGTTTTCCCAAAGAAATCTTCAACAATTTTCTGAACCATTGGTATACGAGTAGAACCACCCACTAAAATAACTTCATCAATTTCAGAAGCTCTAAGATTAGCATCTTCTAAAGCTTTTCTACATGGTTCTATAGTAGATTTTACTAAATCCTCAATAAGAGATTCGAATTTTGCTCTTGTTAATTGTTTTACTAAATGCTTTGGCACATTATCTACAGTAGTGATATATGGTAGATTAATCTCTGTCATCATACTAGAAGACAATTCTATTTTAGCACGTTCAGCAGCTTCTTTTAATCTTTGCAGTGCTAGAGGATCTTTTCTGAGGTCTACACCTTCTTCTTTCAAAAATTCTTCTGCCAGCCAGTTCACCAGTCTTTCATCAAAATCATCACCACCGAGTTTAGTATTACCATTGGTAGATTTAACCATAAAAACACCTTCGCCAAGCTCAAGTATACTTATATCGAAAGTACCACCACCAAGATCATAAACAGCAACTTTCATTTCTTTATGTTTCTTGTCTAAACCATAAGCTAGAGCTGCTGCTGTAGGTTCATTAATAATTCGCCTGACATTTAGTCCTGCTATTTCTCCCGCTTCTTTAGTAGCCTGTCTTTGAGAATCATTAAAATATGCGGGCACTGTAATGACAGCCTCAGTAATTTCTGTACCCAAATAATCTTCAGCAGTTTTTTTCATTTTTTGAAGTATCATAGCAGAGATTTCTTGTGGAGAGTATTCTCTATCATCAATTTTGACTCTAGGAGTATTATTAGGTCCTCTGACTACTTTATAAGAAACTCTATGTATCTCTTGCTGTACTTCATCAAATGTTCTTCCCATGAAACGTTTAATACTAGATATTGTTCGAGTAGGATTTATAATTGCTTGCCTTTTGGCTGGATCACCTACTTTTATTTCATTATTGTCTGTAAAAGCAACCATCGAAGGAGTTGTTCTACGACCTTCGCTATTAGCTATTACAATAGGTTCATTACCCTCGACCACTGCCACACATGAATTAGTGGTCCCTAAATCTATTCCTATTATTTTTCCCATAGTTTATATTTTTTGTTTTATTTTGTCAAATTATATACCATATTAAATAATGTTTAATTATTGACATAATTTCATAGTAATTAAAGACAATTTGTCCTATTCAAATATTATTAATTTTGAGAGCGTTAAATATTAACTACAGAGTTAACAAAGAAGGCACAAAGAACACAGAGCCAAATGTCTGAACTGGGATTTTGGGGATTATAGGATTTTGAGATTTTGTTTTTCAGGGCTAAAGCCCATAACTATTTTTATGTCATACCCTGACCTAAAGGTCAGGGTTAATTTTTATTTGTGTTAATTTGTGTGCATTTGTGGATTAATAACAACAATTAGACAATTAAATATAAACTTAAATAATTAACCGGCAATAAATGTTATATAACTTTAAATTAAAGAAGCTAATAAATTTTAATTTCTTAATTATCTAAAGTTTAGGTTTACAGTGGTATTTTTATTACTTTCTATAGTGAAGTTTTTTTCTATTGTATAAATGCTCTTATTCACATATTTAGCTCTAAAGACGACAGTATATTCTCCTGGTTGCAATTGTATAGTTTGCATATTTTCTTCAGTTTTTAAATTAATTACTAGCTCTAAATCTTTATCTTTTTTTCTTTGAAAAATGCTACCATACCCATTAGCAGGCAAATAAATAATGACATTACCAGGTGCTGGTATTTCTACTGTTGTAGTATAACTTTGTTTTATCTCCACATTATCTATATACAATCTGGGCAATGTCAATATTTCTAAATCATATTTCCCTACAAGATATTTTTCTTTTTTATTAGTATATTGAACATTTAGAGTATTACTATCATTATTTTTTCTAACAATTACTGGCAAAGCAGATTTCTCTATATTGGAAGCAGGAAATTTAACAAGTAATTCTCCTTGTGGGGTAGGTGCTGATACGATTGTATGTTTACCTGGAGTGAGACCCAGAGAATCAATATAAACTGGAGGAATAGTATGTATTTGAATTCTATATTTTATCAAAGGATCTATTAATAATGTGTCTGGCACACCTTTGTTATTAAGTGTATGAACAAATTGATAAATGATTTTATTATTCATCTTATCATAAAAAGTCATTGGAATATTAGTTTCAGTAGGATTACCAGCTTGATCCAATAAATTTACTTGACAAGAAGTAGAATTTAATGCATAAGAAATAACAATTTTGAGAGCTTTCTGAAATTGCTCTTCAGTACTACCATCATAGTAATCTCCAACACATTCAAATTCTTTAGCGAAATTTTGACCTATGCCAATAATAAATGGTTTAAGCACAATACCCCTTTTTTGTAAATCCTGAGAAACTGCACATGGATCACCATTGCACTCCTCTATGCCATCAGTTATTAAAATTATAATATTCCTACAATTATCACAAGGAGGAAAATCATTACCAGCAGCTGCTAAAGTATTAGCTATAGGAGTAGTGCCGCGAGGTGTCAAATATTTAATAAAATGAGCAATTTTTTTAGCATTACCTTCAGAGAAAGGTACTACTAATCTAGTATCATTACAATCTTGTGGAGGGAAATCTTTCAAATCACCAAAAACTCGTAAAGCTAATTGTAAATTTTCAATTGTAGAAATACTATCTAAAATATTGTTTAATAAACGCTTAGCAATATTTATTTTTGTATCACTCTGCCAGTGTCCATACATGCTATTACTAGCATCGAAGATTATTAATATTCTAGTAAGATTTTCATTTTTTGGTGGTTGCGATTGTCCAAAAGATGAAACAGTTACAAGACAAAAAGAGAATAAAAAAACAAATTTTTTAAAAATCATTTAATGAAGATTTTAAATATTTCAAAGCCTCAGCAGCTTGTTCATCATTAGGAGGCGTACCATGCCATTTATGATCATTTTCCATAAAAGATACACCTTTTCCCATAATAGTGTGCATGAGGATCATTATTGGATAACCTTTACCTAAATTATCTTTAGCAATATTTATAGTTTGCCTCATATCAGAAAAATCATGTCCATTCATTTCTAAAACGAACCATCCGAAAGCTTCCCATTTAGCACGCAGATTACCTAGTGAATTTACTTGATCTACGGGGCCATCTATTTGTTGTCCATTATAATCAATAGTAGAAATAAGATTATCAATTTTTTTAGAACCAGCGAAGAGTGCAGCTTCCCATATTTGACCTTCTTGCAGCTCTCCATCACCATGTAAAGAAAATATGATTTTTTTGTCATTGTCAAGCTTTTTAGCTATAGCACAACCTACAGCTATAGATAGCCCTTGACCTAATGAGCCAGCTGCGAAACGTACCCCAGGCAAATGCTCTGATGGTGTAGGATGTCCTTGCAGTCTGCTATTAATACGTCTGAAAGTAGCTAATTCATCAATAGGAAAATATCCTCTACGTGCCAAAACAGAATAAAAAGCAGGACTAATGTGTCCATTAGATAAAATAAATATATCTTCGTTATGTCCTTCTAAAGTGAAATTTTCAGGATCTAAATCCATAATTTCGAAATATAAAAGTGTAAGAAAATCTGCACAACCTAGAGAGCCACCAGGATGTCCAGACTTAGCCATATTTGTCATTCTAATGATATCTCTTCTCACTTGAGTAGCAATGTCTATTAATTTTTCATTAGTCATAATACAAATAGTTTTTTACAAATTTATTTAAAATATTTTTATTCAAATAAAAAAAATTAATAATAATCATTTTATTTTGTAAAATTTAAAAATTTTTATTAATTTTGCGAAAAGAACACAAAAAACCAATTATATGAAAAAATTAATTATTACAATTTTAGCCTTAATGACTGGTCTGACAATGTTTGGTCAGGTAGTTTTCCAGTCTGATTTCGAAACATGGACAGATGGTTCATACCCTGATGGATGGGGTGGCAGTGGAACTAATATCGGTGTAAGTAATGTAGTTAAATACACTTCTGATCCATATGATGGAAATAACTCTTGTCAAATTATTAATAACACAACTAGTCATAAAAGATTCACTACCGAGTCAGTAGCAATTGAGAACGGTACAGCTTATAAAATAGAATTTTATGCTAAGGGGAAAGGTGATATTAGAATCGGCATTAAACGTACTGCTACTATTGCATCTTATATGACTTATTCTCCATACACTTCTATTAATAGTGATTCATGGGCACTATATTCACTAACTATAATAGCTGATACTACTAGTACTGATGCTTCCTTTATATTATCAGTCAAAGAAACAGATCCATCAATGGAAGATTTGATAATAGACAATGTAACAATATCCATTTCTACAGATATTGAAGAAGTATCAATATATGATATTCAATATACTACAGATGCGAGTGGTGATAGTCCATACAATGGACAAACGATAAAAACTCGTGGGGTTGTTACTGCTGTTAGCAATGCTGGTTTTTGGTTGCAAGATGGTAAGGGTGCATGGAATGGCATTTATGTTTACAATAATACAATTTTACCATCTTTGGGTGATAGCATCCTAATATCAGCCACAGTATCTGAATATTTTGACCTAACAGAACTAACTAATGTAAATTTATTAGAAAATTTTGGTAATACAACTTTACCTGCACCAGAAATTGTAAATATTGCAGATGTAGGTGAATCATACGAAGGTGTTTTATGTAAATTAGTTGACGTGCAATGTACTGCTTTACCAGATCAATATAATATGTGGCAAATAACTCAAAGTGGTAATAATCTATACGTAGATGATGATATTTATTTTTTCACCCCTACTATGAATACCCATTATGATATAACGGGTATCATACATTATTCATTTAGCGAGTGGAAAATTTTACCACGTAATGCTAGTGATGTTACAATACATACAGGTATTAACACCGATGAAGCTAATAATATTACTATAAATTATGATGTTAATTCTAAAAATCTTATAATCAAAGGATTACAAAACAATGCTAATTTAAATATTATTAATATTTTAGGTCAAAATATGGCTAGCTATTCTATTACTCCAAATACTAATAGAATAGATGTAGCTAATCTGAATTCGGGTATTTATATAATAAATTTAAATAGTAACAATACAATTACTACTAAAAAAATATTAATTCCATAATTAATATAGAATTAAAAGATGTTAAAAACCAGGTTATTGCATAACCTGGTTTTTTTATTTAAATTTGCTTCAAAAAAAGTAATTTTATGAATTATTATGCAAAAAATCAATATGCTATTTAGATTATCTCTGTACAATAGATACTAATTATAAACCAAAATTAAAATAAAAAATCATGAATAATCATAAAAATATAGGTTTGCTACTTGGTACATTTAATCCACCACATATCGGACATACATTGATAGCAAATTATTTCTATATAACAAAAAATTTTGATGAGATATGGTTCATAGTTTCTCCACAAAATCCGTTTAAAAAAGATATAAATCTTATAGATGAAAAAATAAGATTAGAAATGGTAAGTTTAGCAATAGAAAATGCTAACTACTTAAAAGCTAGTGAGATAGAATTCACACTACCAAAGCCAAGCTATACAATAAATACCTTAAAAAAATTAAAAAATGATTATCCCAAATATACATTTAGTATTATTATGGGTAGTGATAATGCAATATCAATAGAAAAATGGAAAGATTTTCAAAATATTATAGATAATTACAATATTTATGTTTATCCAAGGACAGGCTACTCAATCAAAAATATTTTATCAAATAAAAATATTAACATAGATCACTCTGCACCTATTATTGATATAAGTAGTACATGGATAAGAGAACAAATAAAAAATGGCAAAGATGTCCAATTTTTTTTAAGAAAAGCAGTTTATGAATTTATAATGGAGAATCGGATTTACCGGGAGTGAGGATAAAAGGGCTATAATAATGAGGAGGAATTTGTGAGCAGGGAGATATCATATTTAAATTTTTTATTTTAGATAATTTTTTCAATTTTTTGTTAAAAAATTAAATCAATTCATAATATTTTGTATATTTGCAAAATATTATAAACAATTTTAATCATGGAAGGGGAATGTAGTAGTACAGAACACCGCCTTATTTTCCTCCTTCCCCATTGATAATTTGAAGGGGAAGTCTCCTCTACCTTACTGCTTTGTTTGGTGGATATTGTATTTTGTTTTTATTAATTTTAGGTTAATTTTAATAAAAAATTTATTTTCTTCTTTTCTATTTATAATTGTATTTTATATGTCTTGCCATTCTCGGTTAAAGTCTTAGAATTTTACTACATTTTTTTAAAATTATTACTTAAAACACAATCAATTAACAAGAAAAAAATTGGTTAATTATGGAAATGGATAAAGAATTTTTAGATATTAAAGAAGAGATAGAGGAATTAGGAGTAGAGTATATATTAGAGATATTGCCTATTATTCGCAATATGCCTCCTGTAGAAGTGGCAGAATTATTAGATGAATTTGATTCAGATGCTATAGCCTTTATTTTAAAAAATTTAGACATTGAGCAACAGGGTCTTGTAGTTGCTGAATTTAATTTATCGCGGCAAATAGAATTATTTAAAATACTTAATAAAAGAGAATTTGCTAAAATTTTTGAGCAGATGCCCCCAGATGTATATGTTGACTTATATCAACATTTAGAGCCTGAGGAACAAGCTGAGCTTTTACCTTATTTATCATTAAATATTAGAGAAAATGTAATTAAATTAAGTAAATATCCTGAAGAGACAGCCGGTGGTATAATGACTACAGATTTTTTCACTGTCAATGCTGGAATCACTTGTCAGGATGTTATTAATCTTATTAGATTGAGAGCACCATCTAATAAAGCTTTATATCATATTTATGTAATTGATGAAAATAATGTATTATTAGGAATTATAAATATTGAAGATCTTATTAAAGCACAAGGTGATACTTTAATAGATGACATTATGACAAAAGATTATGAATTTGTTTATGTAGATGAAGATAGAGAAAAAGTAGCAGATATCATTGCTAAATATGATTTGATCACTTTGCCAGTTTTGAATTATGACTACCAATTGATAGGTGTGGTAACCTCTGATGATGCTATCGAAGTAATACATACTGAACAAACTGAAGATTTAGAAAAATTCATGGGTATTGTTCAGGAGCCAGAGTACTTTGACTATATGGGTACATCTACTGTTGTACACTTTAAAAAACGTATTGTTTGGTTGATAATATTAGCTATTATCGAATTATTTTCTGGTATGATTATCAATCATTATCAACCATTATTACAGCAAATTTATGTTCTAGCACTTTTCATGCCTATGCTTACAGCTATGGGTGGCAATGCAGGTAGTCAATCTGCTACAGTTATAGTTCGGGCACTTGCTCTTGGCCAGGTGAATATAAAAGAATGGTTTAAAATTATTTGGAAAGAAATACGAATCGCTATATTATTAGCTATTATTTTAGGACTTTTAACCTTTATTAATGCTTTGATATTAAATTCTACACGCACTATACCAGAAGGTTTTTCTATTTCTTATATTTCTTTTGTGATTGCTTTATCTATGGCTATGCAAGTGATAAGTTCTACATTTATTGGTGCTTTTTTCCCTTTATTAGTCAAAGCTTTTAAAGGTGATCCTGCTTTAGCTGCTAGCCCAGCTATCGCTACTTTAGTAGACATTACTGGACTATTAGTTTATTTCTCTATTGCTAGTTTACTTTTGTAATTTTTTAAAACTCATTACTATGCGGATGAATATAAGATGAGAATATATAATTAGCTAATTTGTTTTCTAATAATAAATTATTTTTGTAAAAAAAATATGTCTGATAAACTTTATATTGCTGGCACTCGTGCTGTATTAGAGGCTCTAGAAAAGAATGTATCAATTAATAAAATTTTTACAATTAAGCAAAAACAAGAATACAAAGAAATCTATAAACATATTTTTTCAGAGGCTAAAAAACAAGGTATTCCTATACAATATGTGCCCAAAGAGAAACTAGATTATCTATATAAAGGTAACCATCAAGGTATAATAGCTGAATCATCTCCAATTAAATATCATGATTTAAATGATTTTTTAGAAAATCTTAAAAAAGATCAGCCATTACTTTTATTATTGGATGGTATAACTGATGTTAGAAATTTCGGAGCAATAGCACGCACTTCATTAGCAGCTGGTGTAGATGGCATCATAATTCCTCAAGGTGGTAATGTGCAAATAACTGATGACGCTATTAAATCTTCTGCAGGAGCTTTATTAACAATTCCTGTTATACGCGTTATACATCTCAAAGATGCCATTTATCAGTTACAAACTTACAATTACTCTATTATAGCTGCTACTGAAAAAGCTACAAAAACTATTTATGAAGCAGATTTCAAAAAACCAATTGCTATAATATTAGGAAATGAAGAAAAAGGTATTCAGTCTAGTTTACTAAAATTATGCAACGAAATAGTGAAAATACCTATTGCTGGAAATATTGATTCTCTGAATGTATCTGTAAGTGCTGGAATAATTATTTATGAAATATTTAGGCAAAGATCTATTTAAATAATTTTTCTATTTCTTAAATATTGATCTATACAAAATCACGAGTGCTATTAAAAAAATTGTAAATAAAGCTAAAATTATCAACCAATTTTTTTGATTATAAATAATAAATACTGAGGCACTGATGATGACTGCAGCCATAATTATACTAAGTGATATTAGTAAAACAGAATTTTTTATAGATCTAGTAATTTTATCTTGTGTATCTTTATCTACTTTTATCTGTATGGAGTCTTGATCTTTAATCTTATTAATAAAATTAAAGATGTCATTGGGTAAATTTTCTATTAAATCTATCGACTGAGCTATAGTTTTTTTAAATTTATTAATAATATATGATGGGGATAATTTTTTAATAAAATTTTCTCTAATAAATGACTCTATCGTAGAATAAATATCAAAATCAGGATCTAATTGTTTACCAGTATTTTCTACTGTACTAATTGCTTTAAGCATGAGAGTTAAATTAGGCGGTAAAGATAGATTATATTTATAAACTGTTCTAAATAATTCTTCAGAAATTTCTTTAAAATCAAAATATCTAATAGGCATACCAAAATACTTATCTATTAGATCGAATAAATCTCTTTTTAGAGCAGCTTCATCTAATTTATTATCATCATGTTTAATAATATTTAATTTTTTAAAGCAAGTGATAATAACATCTATATCTTCATTAATAAAAGCATTTAAAAGGTCTAATAATATTTTTCTAGTATTCAAATCTAATGCACCTACCATTCCCACATCTATCATTACTATAGTAGATGGTGGTTTAACTAAAACATTAGCTGGATGAGGATCTGCATGAAAAAAACCATCTTCAAAAATTTGTTTCAAAGCTATTCTGGCACCTCTATCGGCTATTTCCTTTTTATCATATTCATCACATTGACAGCTAAATAATTCTTTCATCTTGATAGCATCAATGTATTCCATAGTCAAAATTTCAGTATTAGTATATTGCCAATATACTTTTGGTAGTTTGACATATTTTATATTTTTGAAATTTTCACTAAATCTTTCATAATTTAGACCCTCGAGTACAAAATTTATTTCTTTAGTAAGTGAACGTTTAATTTCGCTAACAATCAATGGTGGCTGAAATACCCAATCATCTCTAATGATTATTTTAGATAAATTAGCTAAATCAGTTAAAATATCTAAATCGGTATTAATGATTTCTTTAACATTTGGTTTTTGTACTTTAATAGCTACCCAATCTCCATTTTTGAGTTGAGCTTTATACACTTGGCTGAGAGAGGCAGAGGCAAAGGGTTTTTCTTCTATATAATTAAATATTTCGTCTATAGATTTGCCAAAATTATTTTTAATAATTTCATCAATTTTTACCTCTTCGGAGCAGCAAACATCATCTTGTAGTTTTTCTAATTCTTTAATATACTCTAATGGCAAAAGATCTGGCCTTACGCTCAAAATCTGTCCCAGTTTAATAAATGTAGGTCCTAACTCTTCTAATGCTAATCTTAACTTTTCTGGACGAGATAATTTTAGTGTTTCACTTTCTTTATTTTTTTTATAAAATACTTTTCTATTAGGATCCTTTAGAAATCCATATTTAAATAATACTGAAACTATGTTCCTACTTCTGCGAAGTTTTCTTACATTTCGACCTTTAGAAAAAAATTTTTTTAAAGCCAAATTAGTTTAATTTATTAAATTATTTATTTAATTTATTCATTAATTCGTCGATTTTTTTATTAATTTCATCAATATCATCTTTAGTAGGGATATTCAGTTTTTTTATAGCTGTATCTACCGCAGATTGAATTTTTTCATCAATATTCGATTTAAATTTTTCACCTTCCTCAATTAAATCTTTAATAAATTCAGGTTTTTCATTTTCTTTTAGCTCACCTTTCTCTATTAGTTGATTAGCTATTTCTTCGGCTTTATCTTGTATAGAAGCTATTGCTCCTAATCCCATATAATAGGTTTTCTTTATTAAATCTTTTATTTCCATAATTTTATGTTTTTTACAAATTTACGAAAAATTTTTGAATTAATTATATATTTGAATAATAATAAGTTTTAATTAAATATTTAGATTGATTTATTATAAAATTATTATTTTTTTAAAAAATATTTTGAATTTTTTACAAATTCAACAATTTAACCATAATAATTACTATGTATATAATATTTTTTAAGTAATTTGTCTTAATAAAATTCATTTTAGATAAAATTTAAAAAAATTACATTAAATTTACAATTGTAGTTTAGCAAAGTTATAAAATAGAATAAAATTTTAAAAATATGAAACATAAATTATTGATTTTTATAGCATTATTCTTATCTTTAAAGGTATATTCTCAAATTGATGAAAATTATTTAGAAAAGGAATCTATTATGGCTAAAGAAGATTCATCACAATTAATACGCCAAAATGACTCTGATAAATGGTTGGCTGAATATATTAAAGAGACACACGCAAAATTATTGCAAGGTAACATAGTAGAGAAAGACTATAGAGCTAGTGTCTGTAATAATTTAGATTTCGAAGAAGGAAATTTCACTGGTTGGACCTGTCAGACAGGAATAAATTATGGTTATCCTGCAGGCTCTTGGACAGGTTCACTACCAGTAGCCAATAGGCACACTATAGAGACTGGTGGTACAGATCCATATGGTGGTTTTCCCAAAGTAGCTCCTGGTGGAGGTACATATTCTGTTAGGTTAGGTAATGATGGTGTAAATAGACAAGCTGAGCGTATAATATTTTCATTTATTGTAGGTCCTACAGATACTAATTTTATTTACAAATATGCTGTTGTTTTTGAAGATCCCAATCATCCTGTGGATGAACAACCTTATTTCGAATTAAAAATTTTAAATTCACAAAATCAAGTTATACATTGTGGACAGCAACATTACACTGCTGCAAGTAATATTCCAGGGTTTATGCATGCAGGCAATAATGTATGGTATAAACCATGGACTACCGTGGGGATAAAATTAGCTGATTATGTGGGGCAACCAGTAACTGTAATAGTTACTAATGCAGATTGTTCACGAAGTGGACATTTTGGTTATGGTTATGTAGATTTTATTTGTCCTCAAAATATGGTTGCTCAGGCTATTAATTTTTGTGAATACGATAGTTCTGCTATACTTACAGTACCAAATATAAGTCCCGGAGCTACTTATTTATGGTCCACTGGTGAAACTACTCCTACCATTACTATTAATCCTCAAAATTTTAATGATTCTACCATTCAATGTTATGTAACGCCTCCAGATGTACCTACTGGATGTGGATTTTGGTATACTTTCCCTATTAATGTTAATCCTTTACCTATAATTAATGTTACTTCAAATCCCTCTATTATTTGCTATGGCGAGAGCTCTTTGCTTAGTGTTAATGGTGCAAATACTTATGTGTGGTCTCATAGTCTAGGCAGTGGAATTACTAAAACTGTCACACCAACTACTTCCACAACTTATAGCGTTACTGGTACAGATATTAATAATTGTTCTAATACTGCTACTATTACAGTTACTGTAAATCCTATTCCTGATATCTCTATTACAGCAGATCAGACCTTATGCCATAATACTCA